>CAOKFJ010000018.1 GCA_948467695.1 uncultured Allobaculum sp.
GAAAGAGATTACCTTATCAGCATTGGCTGGACTTGGGAAAACAACGAAGCAGACCTGTTCTACGCAAAGAAAGCTGCAAAACGCTAGTCAGTCCTGCTTTACCCGATCACTTAGATCAAATCTCAATACACACAAAGGACGCTCAATCGAGCGTCCTTTCTTTTTGCGTTTTTCTCTCCAAAGCTCATTTTGGCAATCGCTTTCATCGCCCTGATATTCCCTGTTCCCTTATTTCGGATAAAACTTCGGCGCTCTAAAATTATATGAGGTTTTGATAAACCCAAGCTTTAATTAAGTTTGAGGTTTTTCAAAACCTCTTTTGCTTTAGAGCGTTGGAAGACAGTCCTTATTTCCTCTGCTTATCTTTATATTCAATATCTTCAATGGGCTCCAGTCTGTAGGGAACCTTGTTGAGAACATACAGCACGCGATTCCTGAATCGCTGCCAGTTCGTATACCCGTTCGCGTTATTCTTGATCTGCTTCACAATTTTGTTGCGATTTTCGATCATAGAAGAAGTCAGACGATAATCCTTTCTTCGAACAGAACCGTCTTTCCGACTCACAATGAAGTCGGTTTTGACAATATGAAACGAATTGAGGATCTCCTGATACCATCTGATGACTGTCTCGGCGAATTGATTCATTTCCTGAATTCCGGAGGCATTCAGCTTGGCGATAATTTTGTTGAGATGCTCCGCTGCATCTTCGGCGGTTCTTTTGCGGAAGAAATCGCTGAGTTCGTTGCGAAGCTCATAGATTTCATTGATCTGCGGATCGATCGACAGAATCAGCTGGCGCAGCTCATATTTATTCATATGGCATTTGAATTGCCTGTTATAGAATTTTTCCCCGGCTTCGTCAAATACACGTTTTCTGTCGTCTTCTTTCGTATTTCTGGAACCGGGCTTTTTTCTGCCTTCCTTTGCATCGTCTGGCAGATCCAGTAAATGAAACTGATGTTTGAGAAGGTAGTATTCATCCGATCCGTACTGAGTGCCTTTCATCACTCGAATCCTCACAGCTGAATATTTCCTCATGAATTCCTGCATCACATGGAATCGATCCACCGCATAGATCGCATGCGGAAACATTTTCCTGCATACGTCGTAGTATGTGCGATACATATCAGTCGCAATGTATTTCACTTTCTGTCGTTCCTTTTTTGGAAAACTCGAGAAATACGCCATAAGATCATCCTTTCGACGTGAAGGCAGAAGATCAACAGCTGTTTGCGAATCGTAATCGAGAAGCATGCAGACAAACTTCGATTTTTCCGATTTAAACGAATATGTTTCATCAATCTGGAGGACTCTGGGAAGTCTTGTAGCCCTGGGAATCTGCACATGCCGGTCAAAAATGTTTTGAACCGTAGTTGGCGAAAGATGATAGTCTCTTGCCACCGAGCTGAAAGTCTTTCCCGGATCTCGAAGGTCCTCCAGGATGTTCATGACTGTTACATAGGTGATTTTTTCCTTCTTGAACACAAAGGGATTGCGTTCGTAATATGTTTTGCCGCATACAGGGCATTTGTATCTGCGCGCTCGATAATGAACCAGGCAGTTGTGGTTTCGAAGCGCTTCGTGCGTGATTGTCTTGTCGACGTAGTTTGAAATCTTTGGTTCTTTATGATGGCAGCGGGTGCATTCGCGATTGTCAGGCTCAAGGGTGACATGAATGATCATAGGTCCATTCTTAACGAACTGCGTAGAGATGGTCTGGATGTCGCACTGGTTCAGTCCGAAGAGCTCGATAACCGTGTTTTCTGCCGAATGGTGAGGAATATTCTGATTCTTGGCCATTTGGGACCTCCTTATGGCTTGAGAATATTGGAAACTGCAATTATCCTCCTCACGCATTAGGTTGAAAAAGAAGAAAAGGACCAAAATCTGGAAAGAGGCATCGATAGTGTTTCTGCCTGTCTGCAGAAAACGTAAAAAGGCTGGCAAAAGATGTCAGCCTATGAAGAACATGATGAAAACGGGTTCTGATTTTCCTTAAAAAGCGATATGCGCTGGAAAAGGAGATCATAGATTCAACGAAGTCGCCTGTAAAAGGAGAGTGCGAAACGGCGAGCAGCACCAGCCGGTCTGCATCCATGGAGCAGATCTGAAAACCAGGCACGATAAAAGAAGGGAGTATCCGATGGACTTTTCCACAGCGGGGACAGCGTACCCTGCGAATGGAAATGGAGACTTTTTCTGCCCCAAAATAGAAAGATCGGAGACAGCGATCGTGTCGATACAGTTTCGCTGAGCAGTGTGGACATGGTGGAGATGTACTCATGAATTCAATGAATGCCCGATCGTATTCTGTCTGAAAAACAATCTGAATAGAGGGTGAGAAATCAATCTTCCTGGTTAAATTGCGGAACGGAATTTCAACTGTTATCATGAGCTTGCCTACCTATGGGTAAGGGTGAAGTTAAGTCGCCAAACTTAAAGGGCTTCACCCTTTTTTATTGTTTTACTTTAAATTCAGAATAAACGAACAGATCGGCACCTTCAATACGAAGCAAAGCCGATCTGTTTTTGCGTTATGAACGGTATGGAGAATTTAAGCGGAGAATATTATTCCCTCCGGGGGCGCCTTCGGCGGGACCGGCTTGCGCAGCCGGACCGCGGGCTCACTCAGTTCTGGAAGTTGAAGGGGGGAGGGGGAGGGCCTTTTCTTCTCGCCGCCTGCCCGCCAATCCCAGCGTCGCACACGCCCCAGATTCTGCCAAGGGCCGCTTGCGCTTAAACCCTTGTCATAATCTGTGTCGCATGCGCCTTGGTCTTCGGCGAGCGAGGCGACGGAAGAAAAGGCACCACCCCCACCGGGGGTCCAGCCAATGGACTGCGATGCAGCCCATTGGCTTCAACGAAGAGTGAGCACTGAAAATGTATGGTCCATTAAGACAGGATGACTATCATATTCAGACCTCAATCGTTTTAAAGGCGTGTTATTCAGAAGTGATAACGACCTTATTGATTTTTAAAGGTGTATTGCCTCCTCAAGAACTTTTAGATTTTCTAAAATTTCTTGTTTTTATCAATCCGTTAGCTTAGACAAACTCTTGAGAATGAGTATAATAACTTTGCTAAAGGAAGTTAGACTATGCAAACTCTCAATACAATTCCTGTCGGAGTATGCGCTGAAGTAAAATCTTTCAATCTCAGCCAGAAAATCACACTCCGTCTGCAGGCGCTCGGCATGATTCCGGGCACCAGAGTCAAGGTTCTCCAGAAAAAAGGAAAAGGAACTCTTATTCTGGACGTGCGTGGCGCGCGCTTCGCGCTCGGACGTCACATTACCGATCATATCGAGGTGGCTATATGAGCTGCCACAACACCTCCAAAAGCGCTTTGAGCGCTTTCTCCGCCATGCCGCATGACGGAAATGATCTGACAATCGGCTTTATCGGCAACCCCAACTGCGGCAAAACGACGCTCTTCAACGCCTACACCGGCGCCAATCTCAAAGTCGCCAACTGGCCCGGCGTTACCGTTGAACGCATGGAAGGCGCGATTTCTTCGCACGGAAAAAAGATCCGCCTCGTCGATCTGCCCGGAACATACTCTCTCAACTCGTTTACGATGGAAGAACAGGTTTCGCGTCAGTTCATCATCTCGGACGAGGTCAATGTCATCGTCGATGTCGCGGACGCCAGTTCGCTTGAACGCTCGCTGTATCTGACGCTGCAGATGAGCGAGATGGAAAAGCCGATGGTGCTCGCGCTCAACATGATGGACATCGTCGAAAAAAGAGGCATCGATCTCGACCTGCACCGTCTGCAGGAACTGGTCGGCATTCCGGTTGTGCCTGTTATCGCCCGCAAGAAACGCGGGCTCAAAACACTGCTGCACGCGGCGCTGCATCAAAGCGAAGACGCCAACGCGCAAAACCACAAACCGCTCGAAATCGATTCCGAAAAGCCGCGTGAACACGTCATGATTTATTCGGACGATATCGAAAAAAAGATCGCCGCAATCCAGGCCCTCCTTCCCGCTGATGCGCCGCGCAAGCGCTGGATCGCCATCTCCCTGCTCATGCAGGACCCTCAGCTGATGGCGGAATATCCAATCGATCTTTCGAAAATTGTCGATGGCAGCGAAGCCAATGAAATCGTCAACCAGAAATACGATCGCATCCGTGAAATCAAAGACGAAGTTCTTCTGGGAAAAGACAGGTCCGATCGCCTGACAGAGAAAATCGATGAACTGGTAACCAAACCATTCTGGGGCGTTGTCATCTTCCTGGCGATGATGGCAATCGTCTTCTCTCTCACTTTCAATCTTGGCGATTTCCTCTCGGAATATCTTCAGGCTGCGATGGATCTCTTCACGCACGGCGTTGGATCCACGCTTGAATCCCTTCATGCTTCACCCTGGCTCATCAATCTGATCTGCGATGGCATTATTTCGGGTGTAGGCGGAATTCTGACTTTCCTGCCCAACATCGCCATACTTTTTACTGCACTCGCCTTCCTGGAAGATTCCGGCTATATGGCGCGTGTGGCGTATGTCATGAATGAAATCATGGAAAAAATCGGTTTGTCCGGACGCGCATTCATCCCGATGGTTCTTGGTTTCGGCTGTACGGTTCCTGCCATTATGGCAAGCCGTGCGCTTGAAAGCGAAAAAGACCGCAAACGCGTCATGCTTCTGACACCGTTTATGAGCTGCTCGGCCAAACTGCCGATCTACATTCTCTTCTCCGGTATGTTCTTTCCCGATCATGCGATGTGGGCTGCGTATTCCCTGTATCTCATTGGAATTGTCATGGCCCTTATTCTGGCGTGGATTCTGCATAAATTCGATCATTCCGAACAGGAATACCCTCTGCTTATCGAGCTTCCTGCTTATAAAACGCCCAGTTTCCATACGGTATGGATTTATGTATGGGAAAAGGTCAAAGACTTTCTGACCAAAGCCGGAACGACGATCTTTGTTGCTTCTATTGTTCTGTGGGTGCTCATGCACTTCTCCGTGACCGGTTATACGGACGATATTTCAATCTCTTTCGCCGCTCAGCTTGGACGGTGCCTGTCCTGGGTTCTCATTCCCTGCGGACTTGGCTTCTGGCAGATTGCGGTAGCGCTGATCGCCGGTCTGTCCGCCAAGGAAGTTGTTGTCAGCTCGATCGCCGTGCTCTTTGGCATCGCCAATGTCACAAGCTTTGGCGGAATGAATCTGCTTCAGGCAGAACTCGTTTCGATCGGCTTTACCGGTCTGAATGCCTACTGCATGATGCTGTTCTGCCTGCTCTACATCCCCTGCGTCGCGGCGCTTTCTACCATACGCAAGGAATCCCATTCCACAGCGTACATGCTCAAAACCGCAGCATTCCAGTTTGGCGTGGCATGGGTTGTCACAACGCTTGTCTACCAGATCGGTTCACTGATTCTCTAGACGCGCTCTGGCTTTTCAAACACAAAACTGCTCTTTTTCGGATGGACAAATTAGACGGTCCATCCGTTTTTCCTTTTGAAAAGTTCCTGTACAGTAATAGATACAAAGCGCACTATATCGTATCTATTTTGCGAATAGCGTAATTCACGATCTGAGAAGCCGTCTTTAACGCCTCTTCAACAAACTGGCGATATACTGCTTTGCATTGTTCAAAAAAGAGAAAAGCCGGAGACAATGCGATATCTTCTGCCTGGCGTCACCTTATGGATACGGCATTTGTCCCGTTCTCTTTTTCACATTTTCCAGAAAGGATTTGATCTTATGTACTATCCCTACCGCTACGGATTTGGCTGGCATATTGATTCAGGGTACTTATGGGTCCTTGCCGCAATGCTGCTTTCCATGCTGGCGTCCATGTGGGTTCAGTCCACTTTCCGTAAATATTCCCGCGTTCCCTCCACCATGTCCGGCTATCAAGCCGCCCGCTATGTGCTCGATCACAATGGACTGAACGATGTGCGCATTCAGCGCATCCGCGGCAATTTGAGCGACAACTACAATCCGCGCACCAAAGTGCTGTCTCTTTCCGATTCCACGTATGACAACTATTCCGCCGCCGCGGTCGGGGTTGCCTGTCATGAAGCGGGTCACGCTATTCAGGATGCGCGTCACTATCTGCCCAACCGCATTCGCGGCGCGCTCGTCCCCATCGTCAACATCGGCTCATCCGCCGCCATTCCTCTCTTTCTGATCGGTCTTTTTCTCGATCTTACCGGTCTGATGTGGGTCGGCATTATTCTGTTCTCGTTCTCTCTGATTTTTGGTCTGGTCACTCTTCCTGTTGAGTTCAACGCCAGTTCCCGCGCGCTTAACACGCTCAAAAACGATCCGGCATTTACCCGAAGCGACTACGAGGGCGCAAAAAAAGTGCTGATCGCAGCGGCATGCACATATGTCGCCAGTGTATTCGTTTCTCTTGCGCAGCTTGCCCGCTATATCGGCTTTGCCAAACGCAGAGACAACGACTAGCGTACGATTGCGCAGCCATTCCATCATGGAATTCACATCACAAGAATCCAGTCACATGCAAAAAGGACAGAGTTTTTCGGCTCTGTCCTTTTCATATGCATTACGTTACGGATTCTTTACTGATTGGCGATGACACCTGGATCGATGCCTGCGCTAGTGTGATTCATAGTACTTGATCGAATCCTGCAGCTCATCCAGACGGCTGGTCATTTCCTTGAAGTCGTCCTGCTGTTCTTTCTGCTGGTGAGTGACCAGAAAATCAAGCAGATCAGCAGCGGCTTTATTCGTCTGTACAGAACGGTCGTAGTATTTTTTCAGGATTTCCAGATTATGGCCGACCTGCACATATTCACGTGCCGCTTTGAGGTTGTTGGCGGACATTTCAACCGCATTGTCCAGCCCGCTGAGATAGCGCGCTTTGCTGATCTTGCTGCCGCCGAAAATTCCATCGAGAATCAGTTCGGAATTTTTGCGGATATCAACCAGTTCGTTATGGTTGCTTTCGATGCTGCGCAGCAGATCGCGTTCAATCGACTGCCGGGTTGCCTGACGGGCGCTTTGTGAACTCTTGCGCGGCGGAATCGGCGCTTTTTTTCCTGTCCTGCTGAAAGCAGGCATGGTGAAGGTTTTGGAGCCCTTCGATGCAGTGAAAGTGGTTGTTTTTGACTGCGGATGCGGCTGTTTAGGAAGCGGCGCTTTTCGCGCTTCACGCGCAGTTGAATGCTGCGGATTTTCTGAGGGAATCGGTTCAAGTTTTCCAGCCGCCATACCGAACATCACGTTTGCCCAGTGATAGAAATAGCGGGCAATAGGAAAGATGATAAAGAAGACCAGCGCAAAAAACATATACAGAATGCCCAGCAGCACATACACGAAACTTGGCATCAGAACGGGATGCGCAAACGAGAACATCCGTTCATCAAAATTCGTGTTGCGCGGCTCTTTGCGGGATACATACATGCCGCGCGGCTGAATCGCTTTAAAAAAATACAAAACATAGTAAATGGAAGGAGCTAGGGTCAGAATCTTGGTAAACAGCCCCATATTCAGAATGATCGCCAGCACGAACAGCACCAGCGAGGGAATCAAATCTTTTTGAGCCTCATCATGCATAACGATGCCCCCTTTCGCTAGAGTGAAGTATACAGATAGACCGTATTCCTTTTGTGAACACGGAAACAAATCAGATGATGGACGAGAATTATCATAATCTTTCCCGCATGCATAATCCACACATCCCTGACACTCATATGCAACTTCACCTTAAAGCATGCTATCGTATTGTTTCCGTCTTAGCAGATTCCCGCCAGAACGGAAACGGTTGCGGATTGTATCCCTTCACTTTATTTGCAAAAAACACATCTTTATTCACAATAGAAAACAATTAATGGAGAAAAACACTATGAACTGGTTCCTGTACTTTATATGCAATATTGCTCTTTGCGCATTCATCCTTTTAAAAGGCAGCGTTATCCGCTACAACGCGCTTCATCATGAAGAGCACGCCGGATGGGCGTACAATCCCCGCTCGCTCGAACTGAGCGGAAAAAGCTGGTATTACGCTCAGGCTGTTTATGGAAGCACGGCGATCAAATGCGGATGGGCGCTGATCATTCTCAACGTTATCGCCGCTCTGGTTACTGCCGCGCTCCCTCAGATTCTCATTCTTGTCGGCGCCCTGCTCATGTTCGCGCTTGAAGCCGTTTGCTATTTTGCGATCGGTTTCTGGACCAGACGCAAAGTTATCGACCGCTTTCCGCGCTCGCTCGGCAAATCCAAATCCCGCCGTAATGACGATGATGAAGACAAAAACAGCAATGACTCCTCCGCTTCTTCTGAAGATCCAGAAACAGAGCGCACAAAGAACGCAGGCAGCGATGATCTGACTGCGACAAACGATTCCAGGAACGCTTCGCAAAACGATTCAGCTCCTGCTTGCACCAGCGCCAAAACAAAAGACACTCCGGCTTCTAATGATCATCCAGCTGAACTGACAGGTGATGCAAACGAAACAAAGTCGGAAGAACATGCGCAGAACAGCAAAAACGACGAGAGCGCATCTGCCGCAGACAAGAATAGCCTCACCGATCCTGCCATCGCGGATACACTTGCGCGCAGCATCCTTGAAGCGCAGCCTCAAAGTCACCACCAGAAATTTCCTCATCGCCGCCAGCATATTCAAAATGAAATTCGCGGCAATGGCTACGAAGTCGATGAGATTGAAAAGACAGACACTTTCGCTTCATACTCCATCTCTTCCCATGCGACCGCGAAAAATACTGCCCGCAGAAAAGCCGCGCCTTGCGGACGGAAAACTCTGTCACGTCAAAAATTTTCGGCATCCAAGGCATAAAATATCGTTCTGACAAAAAGCAAGCGAGCGTTCATCTATTCAGAGGTGAACGCTCGCTTGCTTTTTATATCTGGATGTTCCGAAAACACAACATTCCATTTTACGAATGCGTTAACTCCTATACTTCAACAAAATACCGAACTCCAGGCCCCTTTCCCGACTTAACGACATAGTGCTTCTCATAAAGAGTGTTAAAATTCTCTGCATCGTAGCTTTGGGAATTCCTGTCTGCTGCTGAAGAGCTTTTGAGGATATTGGACCATTTAGACGAACAATATTCAGAATCTTCAACTGATCAGGTGATAATCCGAATGATTCGTGAAGCGCAGGTAAAGTGATGCTGATCATATCTTTGTGAGAAGAGTTCTTCGAAAGCTTTGAATGTTAAATCTTTTTTCAGTGCCGGAATATCCGTAAAGGAAGTATTCATTCCGCGAAGAACAAGATTTTTGTACTCAATGGAACTGACTTCTACTGTAGACGAGTCATTTCGCTTATACGCTTTTCCCTGATAGCAATACGGTGTTTCAACTCCTTTGCGCACCTCAAGAATGACTACATTATCAGTATCGATTTGAAAGCGAAAATCTGGCCGAGGACGAATGTTGTCGGTGATCTGATTTTCCAGTTTCAAAATCACCTCCTCCGGATTTTCCACTCCTTTTCTTTGAAGATTATCGGTCACGCCGAAGAGTATCCGACCTGACTCATAATTGGCAAATGCGCTTACTGTTTTTAAACACGTTTTCGAGACTTCCTGTTTATATTCAAGCGTTCTTGATTCTCTTTCCACATTTTTTCTCCACATTTATTTTTCATCACTTAACAGACGCATCGATCTGAGTCTGTTTCAGGTAATAGGCTCAAATAGATGAGTCTGTTTCGCTATAATAGAATCACTTATTTGAGTCTATTTTTCAAAAATCGAGCCACTTTAATCGTTCTAGAATACAAATGAATCCTTCCCTCCTGGAAAAGCGAAAAAAGTTCTGTATCCACTTGAAATGGCGAACAGAACTTTTTCCTTATTAAAATATTCTTGTATTTCTACAGAATCTTCTCCATACCGATTTTCTGCACATTCAAATCCAGAGATTCATAAAACCTCAGCGCAGACGCATTGTCTGCCCAGACATTGAGGGTGACGTTGTAACAGCCGTTTTCTCTGGCAAACGCGCAGACATACTCATAAAGCTGTCTGCCGATATGCTGGTGACGGCTGTTCTGATCTACACACAGATCGTCAATGTACAGCGTTTTGATATCGGTAAGGATATGGCTGTCCAGGTGCTGCTGGAAAATGCAGAACGCATAGCCTCTTACTTTGCCTTCGCCATCTTCAAACACGAACACCGGCGTTTTCGGATTATGGAGAATTTCATCCACCTCCTGCTCGGTGTATTTTTTCGACCCGGCAACGAACAGATCGGGACGGGCATCCTGATGCACTTTGCCGACCTGATAGAGCAGATCGATCAGTACGGGAATATCGCTGGTTTGTGCTTTGCGAATCATCTTTTACCTCCATGAAAATTCATTTGACGCAAACTGGCTCATGCCAGAATCCGCTTCCTTTATGCCTTGAATGGCTCATACTTTACGCCTTCATCTTCATATTGAAAGCATTTCACGCGAATCGGTTGAGAATCCAAGTCAATCCCTTTTCATTTTGTAGAGAAAAAACGCTTCTTTCCCATAAAGGAAAAAAGCGGTTTTTTTAAACATTCCTGAAAACGGTGCGTATTCAGCCGATCGATCAGCGGGCATCAAAAGCGATGCCTTCGCCTTTCCAGCCAAGTTTGACCAGATGCTGGTATTCGGCTTTGCTGGTGGTGAAATGATGCGCTCCCGCCTGCTTGGCATTGGGATTGTACAGACGGTAGACCATCTGGTGGGCATGCTGGGTGGATGGCGCATACCACATGATCTCTTCACCGCGCCAGCCAAGTTTGCACAGCGCATTGTACTCACGAAGATCAGTCGTGTAGTGGTGATCGCCCGCGTTCGGATTGTACAGACGATAAACCGGTGTAACCGCGTACTGGCCTTCTCCGTTTCTCCATGCCAGGCCTTCATACTGCCAGCCTACTTTGATCAGGTATTTGACTTCCGTGTAGTTCATTGTATAGACATGCTCGCCGGAATTGGGATTGTAGCAGCGGTATACCGGAGATTCCACCTGGTTTTCTTCGGTCTTGCCATCCTTGCTCATAAAGCAGTGGTCGATGACATTCAGGTAATCGAGTGTGAACCGGACACCTCCGCCCCACTGGTAAGGTCTGCCGGATCGGATGTCTTCATAGTTGTACCCATACAGCGCCACGGCTTCATTTGAGGCGTTCATCACCGGAGATCCGCTCTGACCGCCTGAGCCGGTGACATCGGATTCGAGCACTCGACCGGACACTTTTGTTTTTGTACTCCAGTCTTCGTACTGATTCATCCCGGTATCATCGCCTCTAGCCAGTCCGGGATAGCCGCTCAGATGGACTTTCGCGTCGCGTCCAGCTGCGCTCGATAAGCGGATGTAGCTGTATGCCTGTTTGGATTCAGGGACCTGAATGATCGCGTAATCGCTGGAGGACTGTTCGTCCATGTCATAAACAGCATCGATATACTGCTGCGATACGCCCAGACGGAGCGGTGTTTCATCGGAATCAATCGTTCCGAAATACGCGCCGTTGATATCGCTTCCGCGCTCGATAATCAGTCGGGTAAGATACCCCATGTTTTCTTCATGATCGTACAGGCAGTGCGCGCAGGTGAGAATTTCGGTAGGTGAAATGAAAAATCCTGTTCCGATATATTCCTGATCCTGCCCGTATCTGTCCTGGAAGACCATATACATTTTGCAGATCGACGCGTACGGATAGATTCTTGTGTCTTTCACGCGCGTTCTGTCATCTCGCCACCAGGGCGTATTGTATGGCAGAGACTGAAACGTAATACCAGGTGTTCCGCCATCGCGAAGCTGATGCTGCTCGCACGCGAACGATTTTTTCGCGCTGGCGATGACATCCTGCGCCGAACGTTTCGATGTTTTACTGTTCTGCGCGCCAAGTGTATAGTCGGCTAATGCCGCTTGATCCTGTTCAGGATTCAGCGCTTCATCGAAAATGATGGGGTCAGACTGATCTTCGCCAAAGTTGGTTTCCATTTCATTGGGTTCTTCAGTAACCATCGTCTCGTCAAACGATGCATCCTCATTTGCCAGAATCGGCGCGCTGCCCGCCAGTGCTCCAAATGCGAGAACAGCACTGAGCATCAGCTCGACAGCTTTTGATCTTGTGTGTTTCATGCAACTCTCTCTTTCTTTTTTCGTATGGTGCCGGCATATGCACGCGCCTTTGCCGGCCTGTCTCTTTGAATGGCCATTCAAAGAAGGGTGTCGCCTTCAATATATCAGCCGTTTTTCTGACAAAAAGTTTGCGCTCTTTGTCTTATCCCATCGAAAACACTTTATCGATAAAAATCCGCATATTCCGAATAAATATGCGGATTTAATTTAATATTCAGCGAAGATGATATATCGCAAATTCATTCTTAATATTTAAAATCGGATTCTCTTTATTGTTCGCTCCGGATTGCAGAAATATCGCGGTGATCAGCGGGCATTGAATGCCGTACCTTCGCCTTTCCAGCCGATTCTACAGAGATGGTCGTATTCGGATTTGTTTGTGGTGAAATGATGCGCGCCTGCCTTTTTGGCATTCGGGTTGTACAGACGGTAAACCTTGCTGTAGCTGCGGGAGTCCTTCCGCGCATACCAGACAATCCCCTCGCCTCTCCATCCAAGATTTCGAAGCGCGTTGTATTCTCTGACGCTTGTCGTGTAGTGATGATCGCCTGCATTGTGATTGTACAGACGGTATACCGGAACACGCCCGCTTGTTTCGTCTTCATTGCGCCATGCCATACCTTCATATGTCCAGCCCACACGAATCAGATTTTTCACTTCGAAGTAGTTTTGCGTGTAGACATGCTCGCCGGAGTTCGGATTGTAGCAGCGGTAGACGGGCGACTCAATATAATTCTCATCGCCAAACGATTTATCGAGCGTATACAGCACATCGAGTGTAAAGCGAACGCCGCCGCACCACTGCAGATCCATCCACTTTGCCGCGTACGCATCCCATTTGCTGTAGCCATAGCCATGTATCGCGACCGCTTCGTTGTTTGCCGTAAGGATCGGCGAGCCGCTCTGTCCGCCCGATCCGGTCACATCGCTTTCCAGACGCGGACCATCGATTTTTGATTTTGTGCTCCAGTCTTCGTACTGGTTCAGACCGGAATCGCTTCAAAACGATGTCATATATTGTCGCATATTGACTGTCGATGTCTGATAT
>CAOKFJ010000019.1 GCA_948467695.1 uncultured Allobaculum sp.
GATTTTTGAATGGCTTCATCCACGACAGCGGAAATATTTTCGACATGAAGACGGCTGGCTACTTCCGGAACCACACCGCCAAACTGTTTATGCGTGTCGATCTGCGACGAAACGACACTCGACAGTACTTCTTTCTGGTCTTTGACGACAGCGGCTGCGGTTTCATCGCAGCTGCTTTCCAGTGCAAATACAATCATGGTTTCTCCTATAATCCGAGGCCCATAACCTCGGCGTCTTCTCCATCGGAATAGTATGACTTCACACGGCGCAGCGGTGTAAAGCCATGGCGCTCATACAGCGTTTTGGCGGCTGTATTGGAAGGGCGCACTTCAAGCGTGAGAATTTCGCATTCTTCCTCTCTTGCCTGGGCAATCAGCGCATCCATCATCTGATGTCCGTATCCTTTGCGGCGCGCATCGGGATCGATGCCGATATCGGCAAGCTGCGCCTGTTCGAACATTACCCACAAAAAGGCGAAGCCCTCAATGCGTCCGTCTTCTTCAAGAACAAACGGACGGCAGAACGCATTCTGCGTCAGTTCAAATTCAATGGATTCTCTGGACCATGCGCTGGTAAAACAGGCGTTTTCCAGTTCGCATACCCGATCGAGATCCTCTGCAATCATCGTGCGGATCAAGCCATGTACCTTGCGCTTTCTTTCATATAGCAGGGCACGAGTGCATCCACATTGTCGACTTCGCTGGCGATTTCAAGCAGCGCGCCGGCATTCTTCAAAAAATCGGAAGGCAGGTTGTCTTTGCCGATCAGCTCGCCCTCGCCATAGAGATCGCCGGGGTTGTCTTCAAGGAAGCGTTCCACGTTTTCCAGAGGAACGATGCCTTTCCAGATTTCTTTGCCGTTTTCGATATGTCCGGCATATACGCGTCCACCGCGCGCATCGAGAATGACATTGGCTTTGGGCGCGTCGCCCGCATACAGCTGCAGTGTGGAAATCGTGCGCACTTTCGCATGCGACTGCGTGCCGAGAATTTTCGCGGTTGTCATCGCGATGCGCAGCCCGGTATACGAACCAGGACCATCGGTCACAATAATTTCATCCACATCGCCAAGCTTCCATCCGGCTTCTTTGAGCAGTTCCTGCAGTTTGGCAAGAAGCATTTCGCTCTGTTTTTTAAACGCCTCTTCGCTCAGTCCCGTAACGAGATTTCCGTCTTCGAACAAAGCGATGACCAGATTTTTCCATGCGGTATCCAGTACAAGAGTTTTCATTTCGCAAATTCCTCCACAATTGCGGCGCTTTCTTTTCCGTGCGCCTCAAGGGTGACCTCGCGGCTTGTTTCTCCGCTCTCGATCAGGGAGATGGAGATGTGATCCGCCGGGATCTGTTCTTCAATATACTGCGCCCATTCCACGACACACAGCCCCTGCGCGAAGCAGTCTTCAAAGCCGAGGTCCTGATGAGCGCCTTCCAGACGGTACGCGTCCATGTGGTAAAGAGGCGTTCCATCCGCGGTTTTATACGATTTCATAATGGTGAACGTCGGCGAGTTGATCGTCCGGCGAACACCGAGCGCCTGTCCGAAAAAGCGCGTCCATGCGGTTTTTCCGGCGCCCAGATCGCCATCGAGCGTGATGGTCATTGTTTTATCTTTCAGCAGCTGCGCCATGCGTGCGGCAAACCGCTGTGTATCTTCAAGGTTATCCAGATGAAGTTTCATTTTGTTTTTTCTTCCTGTTCTCGTGAATTGTCCGCTTGATCTCGTCGATCGCGTCCATGCGTCTTGCCACTTTGGCTTCGCTTCCCTGATTTGTAGGCTTGTAGTAGACGTGATCTTTGAGTTTGTCGGGCAGACAGCGCATATCCGTCATATGCATCGGGAAATCGTGCGAGTATTCGTACCCTTCGCCATAGCCTAGATCTGCCATAAGCGTTGTCGGGGCATTGCAGATATGCAGAGGCACCGGCTCTTCGAGCGTCGCCATCGCATCTTCTTTGGCGCTGTTGTACGCCACTTCAAGCGCGTTGCTTTTGGGCGCGAGCGCCAGGTAGGTAATGGCATGCGTCAGGTGAATGCTGCACTCGGGCATGCCTAAATACATGCACGCCTGATATGCGGCGATGCATATTTCAAGTGCGCGCGAATCCGCCATACCGATATCTTCGCTGGCCATGCGCACCATGCGCCTGGCGACATACAGCGGGTTTTCGCCGCCTTCAAGCATGCGTGAAAGCCAGTAGATGCACGCCTGCACATCGGAGTTTCGCATCGATTTATGCAAAGCGGAGATCATATCGTAATGCCGGTCGCCTTTTTTGTCGTAAAGAAGCGTGCGCACGCCAAGCACCTGTTTGATGATCTGCTCGTCGACATGCACTCCGTACACATCATCGGGGGAGTTGGTGATGATCATCTCAAGCGTATTGAGCGCAAGACGCGCATCGCCATGCGCGAACGTGGCGATCGCATGAATCTGCTCTTCGCTGATTTCTATGGGCGTGCCGCCGTAGCCTTTTGGCGAAGCGATCGCTTCGTTGAGCAGACTGACGATATCGTCTGTCTCGAGCGATTTGAGCACAAACACTTTGCATCGCGAAAGAAGCGCGGAATTGACTTCAAAACTCGGGTTTTCCGTTGTCGCACCGATCAGAACAATGCTTCCCTTTTCCACATAGGGAAGAAACGCGTCCTGCTGCGCTTTGTTGAAGCGGTGGATTTCATCGATGAAGACGACCGTGCGTCTTCCGTCTTTTCGATCCTGCTCCGCGATCGCCATCATTTCCTTGATCTGCTTGATTCCTGTCTGCACGGCGGAAAAGGTCACAAACCGGCTTTTGGTCTGATGGGCGATAATACTTGCGAGCGTCGTTTTCCCCACACCCGGCGGTCCCCAGAAGATCATCGACGGAAGATTGTCCTTCTCGATGCAGTTCCAGAGCAGCGAGCCTTTGGCGATCAGATGGCTCTGTCCGCAGTACTCGTCCAGGGTTGAGGGGCGCATGCGGTCCGCAAGCGGACGGAGCATAAACGCGTCTTTTTTCTGCTGTTCATCACGGGCTTCCGTTACGCTGAAATGCTCTTCAGCGGGCCCGAACAAAGTTGGCTGCCTCATAGTCTTTTTATTATAGCGCACAACCCCATGCCCTCATGACAGATCCTCTTCGCGCGTTTCGCGCACCGCGATCGCGTCCATTCGACATGAAAAAAGCGGACTGTCCGCTCGCTTTTGCATCGGTGGCAGTCCGCCGGAAAAATCATAACGAATAAGGAAACTGATCCTGCATGTCCGAATCAGAGTACGCAGGAGTCTACTGAATCAGGAAAATACCGATCAGGAACACCGCGAAACTGATCGCGAAGATCAGCAGAAAGCGGGTTAGGAAGAAGCGGTTTTTCTTGTGCTTGTCGATGGGAATATTGCCGGCGATTTTTCCGGTCTGTCCATTGATGGCGATCAGACCGTCTTCTCCATTTGCGCTGTCGTAATCCATATACAGCAGGTAGACCGGAAGCATGGCATACGCCGCTTCGCGCACCTGCGCTTTCATATTTCCGCCTAAAATCGTCAGCCCTTCAAATCCCATCATCGTGCTCATGACCGCATCGTTGAACGATTCTTCCGCGCGCTGGCTGGAGCGCTTTTCCTTTTGAGAAGCATCCTGATCATAGCGCTGCGCGACAAAGCCCGGGAGATAGCCGGAATTGTACGCCGAAAGTCGTTTGTAGTTGAACGGTTCGATCGCGTTCATCGCCGCTTCCTGCGCCTTTGAAGAAGCGACAACCGGCACTTTCCACAAATCCATATAGCCGGAGCGGTACAGGTTGTAGACTCGATGGCGCGTCACCATGTATTTGCCGCTTGTATAGGTCGATGTATGTTCGCCGCGCGCCTGCAGGCTGCCGGACACGCGCAGATCATAGAGCCAGTAAGGCAGGTAGATTCCGCGGATTTTCGCGATGACATTTTCTGTCGTATAGCTTGCTGGAACGAACGGCTTGTCAGCGATGTAGCGTTCGTACAGTTCGCCAATGCGCTTGCGATCAATTTCAAAAGGAATGATGTAGCGCGGTCTGAACAATCCGCTTGCCTGCTTTTCAATGACAAGAGGTGTCTTGCAGAAAATGCAGGATGTCGCGGTCGTGGTTTTGTCGGTAACAACCTCGGCGCCGCAGTGCGGGCACGAGTAGACAACGAGATCTTCGACATCTCCATCCGTTCCATCGGTTGATTTTGTCGGCTTGAACTGCGCGGATTGCGGACGCTGTTCATGCACTTGATGATCGAGAATTGTACCGGCATCGCCCGGTCTTCCGCCATAAGCCTGCGCGGACGCGCTTTGCGTATCGGTGTAATACGGAATGGTCTGCTCATGAGAATGATCATGGCTGTGTGCATGATCGTGTCCATGATCATGAGCGTTCTGTCCCTGTTCATTGGGGAGATCATATGTCTGACCGCAGAAGGGGCATTCGAGTTTTCCCAGTTTGGGCGAATACTGAAGTTCGCCGCCGCAGTTGGTGCATTTGTATTCCATTAGAAGTGCCCTCCGCTTCCGGTGTGACCGGCACTGCCGCCGCCACCTATGCTCGATGACGAACTGCTGGTATCGGATTCGATTTTGACGCGTGTTTCATAACTGCGGACAAACTGGTCGCGATTTTCCGTCAGCTGCAGGCCATCGGCATAGCTTGCGGCTTCCAGGGCAAGTTTCTTGTCTTTATGGCGTCCGGCTTTCATGGATGTCCAGATCAGTGAAGCGATCAGACCGATAGCCAGCGATCCGCCAAGCGCGAACAGCGTCGCTTTCCAGTAGATAAACGGCTTTTTCAGCCAGCCCAGAGGTTCGGTTTTGACAAGAAAACGGATACGGATATCATCCAGCACTTCCCGCGCGCTTTGATAATATTCTCCATCCGCAAGATAGTCTCTGGCGGTTTCGGCAAGAGAATCCGTTTTGGACTGGGAGAAAATTCCGCGTTCATAATCGCCGTACGCATCTACCCAGTACGAGCGGTCCTCCATGTTAATGCCATAGGCGACATAGCCGCCGGGATAGTCCTTTTCCCCTTTTGACTCGAGCATCTCGCGCGCATAGTTGTCGGAATATCCCCTTTCAGTCGAGGTGTATACCCAGACATCGGTATCGTATTCTTCGCTGATCTCTTTAGCCTGTTTTTCGAGTGCCTGTATTTCTTCGCTGTCAAACAGTCCGGCATCGTCAATGACATGCGCGCCATACGCAAATGTGCGTCCGGACGGAAGAAAGAGCAGGATCGACATGACCAGCGCAAAGAAGATCGACAGTCTTGTTTTCATTGCTTCCCCTTTCGGTCTGAGAGAATCAGAATCATGCAGCCAAATTCGCGCGCATGATCTTTTTTCTCAAACTCAGTTGTCTTTCATTTGGTTTCTATTATACGTGCGCCGCTGCCCCATTCTTTTGACAGAGAGTCCGGTTTCCTTCAAAAACCATCAGGATAAGCGGTTTGATTCTTGAATTGTCCAGTGTATTTTCCAGCAATGCGCTTTCTGTCTTCCTGTTCTGACAGGCGGTTTACTGAATATTCTTTTTGTCTGCATACGATAAAGCGCACGATGAAGACGGCTCATCGCGCGCTTTGCGTATATCAGTATGCTTGTCTTCTGTTTTGAATGAAGCGCTCTATTCGTACCAGAATTTCAGATTCTGCGGCAGGAAGTCGTAGTAAACGGACAGATCCGGCGTTTCATAGACGTAGTAGTAGCCATCTTTGTATGTCGCCTCGGCTTTCGCGTCGCGAACGGTCATGTGCCAGCGATAGCTTTTGGGCGCGCCGTTGAGGTTCTGGATATTGCGTGTGTACATTTCCATGCGTCCATCCATCACATTGTCCTTTGCCGGACCATATGTGAACTCGTTCTGCCATAAGTAGCCGGTGTAGTAGCGTTCGAATTTCATCGCCGGTCCGTTGAACATGCCCTCACTGAGTTCTCCGGCAGCGCTGGTGTACAGACTTGGCGTGGAACCTGCGCTGAAGAAGCACGCTTTGCCGTCAAGCAGACGGTCGCTCACTTTTTCCGCTACAAGAAGCTGACGTTTTGCAGGCTGGAGAACTACCACATTTTTGCCTTCTTCAATTTCAGCGGCGTAGATGGAATCGGATCCCGGTGCGGAATAGCCGATCAGCTTGCCGTCCTGGAATGCGAAGCGGCGGTCGCCGAACTGGCTTTCCATGGATTTGAGGATATTGGAGATACGCACACCGCAGGCGTAGAGATCGCCGGGCTGCAGATCATTGTCGACTGCGTCAGTCATTTTTTCGCGGTATTCAAGCAGGTTCGTTTCCAGTTCTCGCATGACATCTTCGCTTGGCGCGGTTGGTTTCAAGCCGTACCATGCGACACCTTCGCTTTTCCAGCCGCCTTTTTCCAGACTTTTGTACTCGTTTTCGTTGAGTGTATAGTTGTGGCTTCCCGCTTTGGCGTTGGGGTTGTAGGAACGGAAAAGCGGAGCGCCTTCCTGTTCATCAGCCGAATACCAGCCAATGCCCTCGTCATTCCAGCCGATGCGCACCAGTTCATCGTGCTCGCGCTCGCTGGTAGTGTAGTGGTGATCGCCCGCATTCGGGTTGTACAGGCGGTAAACCGGTGTCTGCGAAGTCGCCGGCGCGAACCAGCCGATCCCCTCCAAAGTCCAGCCGCTTGTCGCCAGAACGTTTTTCTCTTTGACATTTGCCGTATAGAAATGTTCGCCGGAATTGGGGTTGTACAGACGATACATGCATGCAGCATCGCTCTGCTCGATTTCTCCATCTGTATTCAGCGCATAGAAGCGGGGCGTTCCTTCGTGACGGTCGGTGATCTGCGCCACTTCAGATTCCGTATCGCTGCCGACTTCAAGTTCATTTGCGAGCCCGACCGGCTCTTCGATAAATTCCTCCTGCGCAAGAAGAGGAAGGGGTGCTGCGGATAAAGCCATTGTCAGTGCAACTGCACCGTAAAGAAGTTTTTTCATAATCAGACTCTCCTTTCGGCATTTTCCCGATTATACCTGACAGCCGCTTCAACACATACGACCGGAATACTGATCCTGTCGAGCTGCAGATGTGCAAATGCGAATCGTTCGAATGGCCAAAACGGTCTCTTTTCCTGTTCATCTTGTATTCATTCTGTGAATGCCGATGATTCAATCACTTAGCGCTTTGGGCAAGAATGATTTTTCACCTGGCGTTTGGAAAAGAAACGGTATGTGCTGTCATTATAAAAAATGGAGCACACTCTCACAAAGTATATTCGGTACTTTCAGAAAAAGTTGAGAAATCGTTTATCAGGATGAAATTCAGTGCATATCCGTATTTATTTCTTTCCTATGCCATTCATGCAAAACGGGAGTCCTGTTCATTGAGGACTCCCGTTTGAAGTTTATCTGTATGCAGCGTTTAATGGCGGAAAACATCAGCCAGACAGCTTAACGCATGTCGGGATGTTTTTCGTTCCAGTCTTTTACCCAGGCGCGCACGTCATTCATTGTCTGTTCAAGGCATCCGTCTTCGAACGGAACTTTGAGGTTGGCAAGACGGATCAGTTCGACAAAGGACTTGGTTCCCCCGGCACGGCATATAGCCAGATAGTCGTTGAATGCTTCGGGATCGTTTCTCTGCAGACGGCTCCAGAACTGAAGAGCGGCTACCTGCGCGAGGGTGTAGTCGATGTAGTAGAACGGATCAAGGAAGATATGCGGCTGGCGCATCCACCATCCGCCGCGCTCGAGGAAATCCACACCTGTGTAGTCTTTCTGAGGCAGATACTGTTTTTCCAGTCTTCTCCAGCACGCCATGCGCTCGTCATTGGTCCATTCGGGGTTTTCGAACACTTCATGCTGGAAGTGATCGACAAGCACGCCATACGGCAGGAACTGCACCGTTCCTTCGAGATGAGTGTAGTGGTATTTTTCAGCGTCTTTGTCGAAGAAACCTTCCATCCAGGGCCATGTGAAGAATTCCATGGACATGGAATCGATCTCGGCGCTTTCCATTGTCGGCCATACACAGTCAGCGGGGAAGATGTCGCGGCTCGACCATGCCTGGAATGCATGTCCGGCTTCGTGTGTCAGCACTTCGGCATCGTGCTGCGTGCGGTTGAAGTTGGCGAAGATGAACGGTGTTTTGTATGTCGCGAAGCTTGTGCAGTATCCGCCTGCGGCTTTGCCGGCTTTGGACTCGAGATCGAGCATTTCATTGTCGACCATCTGCTGGAAGAACACGCCGGTTTCCGGGGAAAGTTCTTTGTACATGTCGAAGGCATGCTGGACAAGAACGTCGCTTTCAAATGCGGGTCTGGGGTTTCCGGATTCAAATTTGATCTTCTCGTCCCATACAGGCAGGGAAGGTTCGGGATAGCCAAGACGGGCAGCCTGCGCTTTGTACAGTTCCATTGCGGCAGGCACTACATCCTTGAGCACGTTGCGACGGTAGTTTTCTACATCATTGCGGTCGTAGTCGAGACGGCTCATGCGCAGATAGCCGAAAGGAATGTAGTTTTCGTGACCCATTTTGCGGGCGATTTTTGTGCGGAGCTTAACGAGTTTGTCATAAATTTCGCCGATGGCTTCTTCATGTTCGGCAAACCAGCCCCAGTACGCTTTGTGCGCGCGTTCGCGGACGGAACGGTCGGTATCGTTCATTTTTTCTTCGAGACCGGCGAGTGTGAAGACTCTGCCGTCGAACTCGATCTGCGCGGAAGCGATCAGTTTCTGGTAGTCGGAAGCCAGTTTGTTTTCTTCTTTGAGATCATCCACGATTTCAGGCGCGATGGTTTTGAGCGCCATTTCGTGTTTCAGAAACCATGTGGAAGGCAGATCGTTTCTCAGCTGCTCTGCAAATTTGGAATCGAAGATCACTTTGGTGATTTCGCTCTGCTTGTTGTCAAGAACCGGGCGAATCTGGTCGAAGTAATCGGCTTCGGCAGTATAGAATTCGTCACGTGTGTCGATGGTGTGACGTACATAGGCGATATTGAAAAGGCTGTCGATCGCTGCCATGAAGTTGTCATAGTCTTTGAACGTGTTCAGAAAGCTTTCGTAGTCTTCAGCCTGTTCGAGCTGCGCTTTAAAGGCGTCCAGACGATCAAGCGTTTCTTTTTCATCCGGGCGCGAGTAGGGGAATTCTGTGAATTTCATCGGGGCAATATCCTTTCTTGTCTCCAGACGGAGCTGCGCAAAAAAGCGGACGGACGCCGTCAGCTCTGCGTTAGCAGATGTCTGTCGCTTTTCTGGCAGAAGCAGAACTTCTCTCTTGTCTGCTGCCGCATAGCTCCGCCGTCTTTTCAAACTTTTCCATTTCGCCGGCATTCCAGCGGCTTTCAGAAAAAAGATGAAAAGATCTTCATAGATTATTTGTATGCCCAATATCCATCCGCGTCAAATGAGCGCTTCACCCCTTCTGGCTTTTTGCCGAGATTTCCATCACCTTCTGCATTTCGTCAGAATATGCGCAAAGCGCAATTCGGCGCGCATTGTCAAAGGCGAAGACAGAGGCATTTTTTTGTCTTTCGTTTTCTTTTCAATCTGACAGGCAAGAGGATGAACTGTCCTCGAAACATAAAATCACCGCTGATCTGAACCAGCGGTGATTTGGATAAAAGTCATATCTTTTTCATCTTTTTGAACACATGCAGATCGTCCGTCATGCCGGACGTCCGTGAGAGATCATCGATTTAGCGACGCTTGAAGCATTCGCTCAATCCATGCTCCATCCATTGTCATGTCTTCTCGTATATCGCAAGCTGAGTGACGATACTACTGTCCGAGGGCAGAGGCATACCATGCCGTGCCTTCGAGTTTCCAGCCGTACTTTCCAAGAGCGTTATGCTCCTTTTCGTCCGGCGTAAAGTTGTGCGATCCTGCTTTCGCGTTCGGGTTGTACTGACGATAGACAGGCACGCGTTTGTCATCGGCGGAATACCAGCCGATTCCTTCGTCTTTCCATCCGGCTTTGACAAGCGAATCACGCTCGCCTTTGCTTGTGGTGTAGTGGTGATCGCCGGCATTGGGATTGTACAGGCGATAAACCGGTGTATTGGATTTGGAGGGAGCGATCCACCCGCATCCTTCATATTTCCATCCGCAGTGCACGAGCTGGTTGCGCTCGAGCGAGTTGTTTGTGTAGAAGTGTTCTCCGGAATTGGGGTTGTACATACGGAACATCGTATTCTGATTTCCGCTCTCCTCAGGTGTGACAATCTGTTCGGGTGTCAGGCCCTGACCGGAATCCTGGAAGATTTCCAGCGCGCAGCGCATTTCTTCGGGCAGAAACAGCATCGATGAAGGTTCGTACGAGAATGTCTGTCCGATCGCGATGTTGTACATCGCATCGTTTGCGGTAACAATCGCCGCTCCGGTTTTGGCATAGCCCGGATCAACGATATGAAGGTAATGAGCAATTTCAATGCCGTTGCCGCCGGCTTCATGAATCTGCTTTTCGTTGACATACCATGCGTCAAACGGATTGCGTCCGCTATACAGCGGAGAGGAAGGCTGATAGCCCCAGGCGAGGTTTTCCGAAACATCGTAAAGCTTGCTGTGGAAAACTTCACCACGCGAGCAGCTGGTCTGCACAATCGCGATCGCCATCATTTCCGGGTCGGCCATAAGCTGGGAAAGGCCCTCTTCTTTGCGCAACGCATTGCACTGACTGATTACATCGAGCGACTTGATGACATTGTCGATGTTTGCGGCGGATCCAGCTTCGTCAAGGCTGAGATACCCGTCGGCAATACCTTTGGCGACAATGCCGGCAGCCCGATCCTGTTTAATGCTTAAAAAATAGCCGATAATCTGCAGCGAAGCCCTCTCTCCGTTATTGAAGCGTGCGCGATACGGAGCAAGATACTGCTCGAGCTGCGCGTTGCTTACGGGAGCGGATTCGAACTGGATTTCAGTGTCATTGTCTTCTTCAAACGCTTCATCGCCTTCAAATTCATTCATGACACTGTCTTCTGTCATATATGTTTCAACAGTCGCAGAAACAGCTGTCTGCTGCGACTGGTCGTTCCATTCGCGGGCATTCGCTGCGAGGGGTGAGCTGAAAGCGATCACCGCCGCCATAACGGTCGCCGCACTTCGTCTAAACCATCCGTGCTTTAGATCCATTTTTTCCTCCATGTAATGTAAAAGTTGCAAAATCTGTCACTCAACTTCTCTGGTATTTCATCGCCTCTTATTCAACGTTCTGGTGACTTGTTCGTTAACTTTGAAAAAAAGGAGTAATTCTTGTAATTATTGTTTACCAAATCTTAGGAATTAACAATTCTCTTTTTAACTGTTTAATCGTAATTTTAGGTACATTTGAGATGTTGGACGACGATTTTCCATTCAAATCGATCGTAACCGCTTCTATTTTTGAGTTTCGATCTTGATTTATCTGATCTAGACGTACAAAATGCATATTTTAATCTCACTGCAAACGCATAAAAAGCGAGCTTTGCGTCATGTCGCAAGGCCCGCTTTTCTGCTTTTTCAGTGTCTGTTTTTCGCCCGCAAATTCTGGAACTGCATACGATAAATACCATATGTTTCCTGCAGCGCTTTAAAGAGTCTGTCGTTTCTGCAGCATGTCCTCATGCTGATTCATATCGTCATTTGGCGCTTCTAACCACTCATGTCGAATCAGCTGTACCCCATTGCTCAGCGGACAGCGTACCAGCCAATTCCTTCGTACTTCCAGCCCAGATCGATCAGCTTATTCGCTTCTTGTGCATCCTTCGTGTAATGATGCGTCGCGGTCGCGGCATAGGGATTGTACAGGCGATATACAGGAACGCCTTCCGCTTTTTCGGGATCTTCCCATCCCAGACTTGGCGAAGCCCAGCCGACGCCTTCGTATTTCCAGCCTTTGTCGATCAGCATGTTGCATTCATTCACATCCATGGTGTAGTGATGATCGCCGGCATTCGGATTGTACAAGCGATACACATACCATCCTTCATCAGGCGCATTCCAGCCGACGCCTTCATACTGCCACCCGTGGGCGATCAGATTATAGAGTTCTCTCTGGTATGCGGTGTAGAAATGCTCGCCGGAATTGGGATTGTATACGCGATACATGTCATGGCTTCCGGCAGCCTGAATATCGGCGGGAGAACCTGCCGCAAACAGTGTTGTCAGCGCGAGCGCAAGCGCGCAGACAGTTTTCCTTTTTTTCATGAAGATTCACCTTCCTAAACAGGCTTTTATGCAGAATAACGGGATATTCACGCCACATCCTCGCTTTATCAGCGCCAAAATTATGATTCATCCATCTGCAGCAGCCTGTTTTGTCTTGTTAGTTGAAGTTTACCATCCTATTCTCATGAATTTTTGATGTTCACAGTTTCTTCATAAAAGCTTTTTGAATCCATAAAAGTCTAATGATTATCTTTTCGCGACCAGCATTACGGTGTGTATCCTGTAGGGATTTCAAGTTTTGAATCCATGTTTTTCCTGGCCGTTCATATACGCAAAACAGGCTGTCTGCGAAAATATGCAGACAGCCTGTTGCTGTTGTGAAGGGATATTGCCTAGTGTCCCCAGATCATCAGAATGATGAATGCCACGGCCACAAAGAAGCCCATTGTGAGCAGAGCGGTTTTGCCAAGTGTTTCCCAGGCCGCTGCGATCAAAGCGATAAAATCGCCTTTTTCAAGAGTCGCGGTTTTGTTGTCCTGCACCTTGCGGCGCTCTTTAACACTTTGCGTTACCGCCGTAAAACGGTCCATTAAAGTTCACCTGCGAAGTGGCACTGTACAAAGTGACGCGGTTTAACTTCTTTGACTTCAGGCACCTGTGTTTTGCAGATGTCTTTGGCAAACGGGCAGCGGGGATGGAATTTGCATCCTTTCGGCGTATTGACGTTCGAGGGGATTTCGCCTTCGATCAGTTTCATTTCGGAACGCTTGTCGGGATCAGGGATAGGAATGGCAGCCATCAGCGCACGTGTGTACGGATGCTGAGGGTTGGAGTAGATTTCGTCCTTGTCGCCAAGTTCCACCATGCTTCCAAGGTACATTACGCCGACACGGTCGGAGATATGTTTAACGACGGAAAGGTCATGGGAAATGAAGATGTAGGAGATGTTCTT
>CAOKFJ010000020.1 GCA_948467695.1 uncultured Allobaculum sp.
AGATCGAGTTCCTTCAGTGAGTGGCATCGACTGAACATATGGTTCATATCGGTTACTTCAGAGGTATCCCAGCCGCTGATATCGATTTTCTGCACAGCTGTCAGATTATGGAATACATTTTTCAGGCTGCCTGCTGCCTTGAAATCTGCTGAACCATCAATTTCCTTAATCGATTTGTTCTCCTTGTTTTCAGGATTCCACGGCCATTTAAATTCTGGATCATTGTTTTCAAACACGCCTGCGCCGATGGTCAGCACCCCATTGCCATCGAGCGTCCATGCGGCGGTTCCAAGCATTCCTTCGTCTACAATCGGCGCATCGTTATCTGTTCGCATGGCCTCTTCTGCAGCAAACTCATTTTCAGTTCGTAAATTTTCTTCTTCTCTCAGACTCTGTGTTTCTTCTTCATCCTGCGCGAATTCCTGAGCCGTAACGGGAACAGATCCGCTTTGCATGAGAAGCGCAGCGCTCATCAGCGCGCCAAGCCATTTTCGTTTTCGATTCATATTCATTTTTCCTATTCTGTTTTACTTCTCTGTTTTCTGTTTTCTTTTGATTTTCAGTCTCTTGTCGTCTTGTTTTTCGGCCAGACGTCCAAACGTTTTATCCATCGCGATGCCGATGGTATTACCTACAGAATAAACAGCATTGCCCTTTCTTACAATGACGCCTTCAGCCATCATCCAATCAGGATGTAAAAATCCCGTATTCCAGCACGAATATTTATGCGGAATACGGGATTTTCGATATAAAGATCACTTAGATCTCTGCTTTATGTCTACGCTTTGGATCGGACGATATAGCATCCTGCGCGGTTGGAGCTGTCGGTTGTGCTGCCGATTTTTTCGGGATGGAAATCAAGAACGGTAAGAATGCGTTCGGGCTCGTTTGTCTGAATGTCTTCAAATTCTTTCAGATCGGCTTCATTGAGAATGAAGTGGCTTTCCACTGGAAAGCCTTCATGGTCTTTTTCAAAAGACAGCGGCGTTCCAACTGCCGCATCAATGACCATGCCGACAAAGTCATATCCAGTCGAATAATAAACAAGATGACTTCCGATCGCATCACCGCCCATGCGTCCGGCTGCTTCGATGATTTTGATGTTTCCGTCCGCATCGATTTTGAATTCAGTATGCGAAGCGCCTTCTCGCAGTTCGAGCGCATCAAGTGTCGCGAATACGGTCTGCACGACTTTGTCGTACATCTCTCTGGAAACGGGCGCCGGTTCAAGATGGCGGGTTTCGATAAAATGCGGAGCGCCGGTTGTCGTTTTTTCCGTCAGCGCAAGGAAGTGGTGCTTTCCATTCTGGGAAATGCATTCCGCGCTGTATTCCTGGCCGGAGGCATATTCTTCGACAAGCACATAGCGGCTGAAGCTTTCATCGCGCGCCGCATTGATCGCCTCCATCAGCTGATCAGGTTCTTCAACTTTGAAAATCCCGCGGCTTCCGCTGCGATCGACCGGTTTGACAATGACAGGAAGAACAAACTGCGAAGGATCCGCAGTTTCATCCGGCGCGATCTGCACGCTTTTCGGCGAAGGGATGCCCGCGCGCTCGAAGGCTTCGCGCATCTCGTGCTTGTTGGTGCTGATCAGCGCGGCATTGGGGCTGTTGCAGGGCAGACCAAGCGCGTCGCCGACGTAGTTTACCGCGATTGCCGCAAGATCGGAAGAAATGGTGCATATCCCCTGAATTCCGATCTCTTTGCAGATGGCGAGGATCTCGTCTTTTTCAGTGATGCTTACGGGATAGAAAACATCCGCCGCTTCTTCGCCGACATCATTGGCTTTCCACGCAAACACATGCGTGGTCCAGCCCTGCGCTTTTGCTTTTTCGATCAGCGGCAGCTGCAGATAGCTTGCGCCGATGATCGCCAGATTGCCTTTTGACATAATTTTTCCTCTCATTGTTCTACAAAGTCTGATTGAGGGCATAACGGAATCGTTGAAAAACGCCCTCTATTGTCCATCGCAGAGAAAGCCGGAAAGGTTTCCGGCTGTTCAGTTTCTGTTTACGTTATGCGGCTTTCTTTTTTGCCTGTTTTCTTTTGCGCTCGCGCACAGCCTGATTGAACACTCTGACCATCAGAACCCCGGAGAACACCGCAAGGATAAGCATCAGAATGAAATACAGGTTGGATGCGCCGCGAATTCCGCTTGTTCGAATCAGAATGGGCGAAAGCAGGAAAGCGAGAACGGAAACACCGCCGTAAATCCACGCGATCGACATCTGTTTTCGCATGATGGTGAGAATGCTGATGAAAAATCCGCTGTACGCGAGCAGACCGCCGCCCGCGAGCAGAATCAGAAAATCGGTTTCATAGTCCGCCAGCTGCACAGAATACAGCAGCGAGAGCACTTCAATACCGATCAGTTTGCCGGCAAGAAGCACAACCGCGGTGATGATCGCAATGACAATGACTTCGATCCAGATCGAACGCTTGAATCTCTTGAGCTGTCTCTTGTTCCATTCATTGGACAGACGGAACAGAAACGGCTGGTAAATGAAGTTGTTGAGCAGGTTGATCACGAAGATCGGCATCGAAATGAAGCTGAAGATCGCCTGCATTTCCTCGCTCATCGCCTGATCAATAGCGTACTTGGGCGCGTTGCCGATGTAGATCGACAGGAAGGTCGACAGAAACAAAGGGAAGCATACCGCAAGAAGCGCGATGACATTTCTGCGCGAAGGCGCGCGGCTGCGATGCTCTTTGTGAATACCGGTTGCCCTGCGCACAAGATAAAAGCACCAGAAGCAGGACGCGCCGGAAAGAATCGTGCTGATGATCACCGCCCACAGCTGATTTCTGAAGATCAGAACCACAAGAATGAAGCTGATGTACAGCACAGAAAGACGGATCGTCAGAATCTTAGCGCCGATATCCAGACGTCCATGCTGCTGAAGATAACCGTAGTACACGTCTTCAATGGAATCGATGATTTTCGAAAAGCAGACAAAGAAAATCAGGATGAACTTGTACATCGAATACTGACGGACAATCCCCACAACGACCAGATAGCCGGTGAAGACAAGAACCATCAGTCCGGTCGACCACATGCGCGCTCGAAGATATTCCCGGAAAGTGTAGGTGCCGTTGACATCGGAAACCTGATAGTTTCGCACGCCGAAACGGCCGATGTTCGCAAACAGATTCGCATTCGCGAACGCGATCGAGAACAGACCGGATTCGGCAAGACCAAGCACGCGTGAAAGAATCATCAGAAAGAATACAGACTGGAATGCGCTGAGCATGCCGCCCGCGCTGTTCCAGAACATGCTCGACTGGACCGCTTTGGTTTCATCGCCAAGCAGGAACTGTTTGATGCGTTTTGTATACGTCATGCCTAGTCAGCCTCTTTCTTCAGGCGGTAAATCGCAAAGTCGCCAAAGCGCTCCACTTCTTCGACTTCGGTCTCGATACCGTAATGCTCTTCCATATAATTCGCCTGCACTTCAGGATCAAAGCGCGTAACAAGATACGCATTGTCGTCCGCCAGATGAGACATCGGCGAGAGCAGATCTTTCTGCGCAAGCATTTCATTCAGACCTTTGGCACCGGTATACCATCCGCCAAGCATATACACGTTTTCGGTGGTCGAGGGATCATAGTAATCCATGTAGTTCAGATTCTGGCCCAGACATGTTGTGCTCGAATCCACAAAATACAGGTTGTTTTTATCGGTCGTAAAATACGAGAACATCGCCTGCAGATCGCGGTTCACGTTTACATGACGTGTGCTCTTATAATCATGCGCGCTCATATTCAGACACACCAGCGAGGCGAGCAGAGCGCATATCCACGCCGCGATACGGCTGGCTATATATGTTCTGCTTTTTCGCTTTGCGCTGATTGCGCCGTCATCGAGATATGTATCGTCTTTTTCATCGTCTTCAAAAGCCGAATAATTCCGGCGGAAGAAGACTTCAAATTCGTCCTGGTATTTCAAAGAGGAGAGCAGCACCATAAATGCCGCGATCCAGAGCAGATACTGCAGGCGGATCAGATTGTAGCGGCCGCTCACAAACAGCTGCAAACTCATCGCGCCGACCATAACGATCGCTGTCGCCGCCGCGATCCACTTGTTTTTGCCTTTCCCTAAAAACAGGAAAGCCGCAAAGCAGTAAATCCAGGGGAAATTGAAGTAGGATTTCAGAAAGCGAAGGAAATCTTTGGCTTTCTGCTTCAAACCTGCGGACTCTTCTGCGGGCGCATCTTTGGCATCGGTGTTTTCCGCAAGAACAGACTCCGTGCTCTTTTCTGTCTGTGTTTCATCCTTCGAGGAATCTTTCGACATCTCATCGCTTCGATCGCCAGCAGAGTCAGAATCTTCGACAAAGCTTTCAAAGTGTTCCGTCTGCGATTCCATCTTGCGCATGGTCGATGCGCGTTCTGTTCTCAGAGAGGCATACGCCTGTCCTTCTGATTTGCCTGCCGTCTCGGTGGATTCATCTTCTGCGGATGCGTTTGAGGCGGATTCTTTCTGATCGGACTGATCCTTGTCTTTCTGGCTGTCCTCTGCGGAAAGAAGACGTTCTTTAAACGTGCTGTCGTAACGTTCCCACAGTGGTTCATTGAGCGCTTCAATGCCTTTTTCAGCCGTCAGCTTCTCGAGATTTTTGTCAAAGACTTCCGGATTTCGGGCAAGGTCAGCGATCAGATTCAGACGAGCGGTCGTGTAAAATTCGGGATCCGCAATATTGAAATTCGAGAGATTGAGAAAGTCATTGTAGGAAACGCCGATTTTCTCATAGCGTTCCTTGTTTTCTTGATATGGCGCGAGCGGATAGTCGCGCACTTTGCTTCGTGCGGAATTGTATGCGGTATACGCCGCCCATGCCGGATCGCTTCTGTAGTAGCGGGTATTGTACATTCTGCAGCCAAATACCGCCGCAAACAGAACAAGCAGTGAAACAACCGCAGCGACAGCGGACGCAACGCGTCTAGCCCTGCACTCCCGTACAAACAGGAAGAAAAGATACAGCGAGAAAACAGCGCCGACCGCGAGGAAGGAATCAAAGCGGATCATCGAACCGACTGTCGTCAGCGCGATGCCAAGAATAACCGCAGCCGCGCTGCCAATCGATTTCTGTGTCATCTTGCGCCAGTTGTCATGGAAGATGATCAGCGCAAGTCCTGCCGCGCAAAGCAGACCCGCGACTTTGGTGAAGTTGATGCGGGAAAAGATATCAAATCCCATCACGACATAAAAGAGAAAAGAGAGAAAAACGCCGGTAAGCGGATGGAATGATTTCATAATCATTACGCCCGCCGCATAGAACGCGGCAAGAGAGAGAAAAAACTGTACCAGCGCATACCAGTTGGTTCCTGGAAATGAGACAAAAAGGAACTGCAGAACTTTTCCAAACAGAATATTGGAAAAGATGATCTCGGCGCTCGGTCTGCCCATGGCCCCCGTCAAAATCGACATAATGACCGTATCGTCACCCGCTTCCGGAACGATTTTAAACAGAACCAGGAAGGCGCCGATATAGGTGGTCAGGCAAAGGGCAGTGATAAAATACGGATTTCTAAATATGTTCTCGTTCATTCTCTCTGTCTTCATCCATCTTCCTCCATATTTCTTTTTGTACGTCTTTCTGATTCCAGATTTATGTACTGCAGGTTTTTACTATTTCAAATTTTGAATCTTTACATGCGGCTTTTGATATCTGTCCAGATTCTTGAACCGCGCATTTTTATTTCAGGTATTTCATTTGTCTCGCTTTTCCATCTGTCATAGAGTCGAATGGGATAAAAGACAAACTGTGATCGCTCTGGATCATCAAAGCTTGCCGATGGTGATCAGAAATACGTTTGTAATCTGAATCGGGAGCGAGAAGGTAAAAAATTCACGGTGACGCATGAGACGGAAACGGTTTTTCCAGCTCTTTTTGTACTGCGCTACAATGCGAAGCTCATCCGGATCGTTGAGGACGTCTTCGTACTGATCAAGCAGCACGTTCGCATTGATTTCATGCATGCACGCTTTCTGATGGCACCGCTTTTTGATGAACTCAAGGTTCTTCACGATGCGGTCTTTTTTTGTAATATTCGTCTGCGACAGGTTTTCGCCGGTCTGACGATAGTCGATATGAGGTACGGCATCATACACCACTTCGCCGCTCCAGAAAGCCAGTTCGGCGATGAAGGTGTCATGTCCGAATATCTTTGTCTGCTTATAGCGCTCAACCAGACGGGTAAGCGCGGGATTCATGACCATCGTGCAGCCGCGGATGCCGATAAACATCGCGAACATATAGCGATTGATGGTGCCTTCCCACGTATTCGCCTTCTTGAGATAGGTGTCATTGGCATCAACGATATTCAGGTCGGAATAGTAAAGGACCGGTTTGGTTTCATGATCCGCTTTCTCTTCAATCATCTTTACGGCTGAAATCAGCTTGTCGGGAAGCCAAATATCATCCTGATCGGAAAACGCCGTGTAGGCAGCGGGATTTTTTCCGGGGCGCGTTGCCAGCGTCATAAACGATGCGATGTATCCAAGGTTTTCCCCTTCGATGACATCGATGTTGGAATACCTGTTTTGATACTCTTTCAGAATCTCTCTGGTCGAATCGGACGATCCGTCATCGCGTACCCAGAGCGTCACGTCGACCCCCTGCTGATTGAGAATGGAGTCGAGCTGTTCGCGAAGATATTTTTCTCCATTCCAGGTCGACATCAGGACAGTGACTTCAGGCTTCGACATTTTTTCCATCCCTGATCACGTCGCGGATCAAATACTGCGGTTTATTGCTTACCGTCATATAAATTCTTCCGATATAGTCGCCGATCAGACCAAGCGAAACAAGAATCAGTCCGCCTATGATCAGAAGCAGGCAGGACAGTGTGGTAAATCCGCTCTGCGCGCCTGACGCAAAGAATCGAATAATATAGTAGATCGCCAGAATAATCCCGATCAGTGTGCTCAGCGCGCCGACGCCTGCAGCAATATGCAAAGGGACAATCGAGAAACTGGTGCTGACCGTCATCCACTGTTTAAACAGTTTTTTCAGATTGTAGTTGGTCTTTCCTGCCTGACGCGGACGTCCTTCCATCGGCACGTTGGCCATTCGTTTGGAAACCTGAAGCATATAGCCAAGCGGTGAAGGAAAAGGACTTTTATAGTCTCTCAGCGCGCGGATAATCGTCTGGTCAACCGCGTAGAAATTTGAGATTTTAATATTTTTCGGTTTACCCAGCGTAATCTCTGTCAGCTTTCCGTGTATATTTGACGTAATTTTCTTAAACGCCGTGGTTTTTTTGACGGTATAGCCGGCATAAACCACATCGTATCCTTCATCAAGCTTGTCCAGCAGCTCGAACATATGATCTTCCGGGCACTGTCCGTCATCGTCCATATAGACCAGCTTGTCGCCTGTGACAAACTCCAGTCCCGCCATTTTGGCATTGAGCTGGCTGTAGTTTCTCGACAGATCCACACCGATAATGCGCTGATCTTCACGTGTCAGCGCCCGAATCACATCCACCGTGTTATCGGGAGATCCATCGTTGACCAGAATAATCTCGTAATCTTCATGGTTATGTCCGGAAAATTCATTCTGAAGATCGTGAACAACTTTTTCCAGAGTCAGCTGCGATCGATAGCAGGCAATCAAAACTGAAATCTTCATACATCCATCTCTTTCCACTCTTTTTTGCTTGTTTCGCTTTTATCGGGCACATTTCGCGCCCTGTCGTTTTTGCTTATGTAAGCGGTTTTACGGCGATATCATCACAATCCCGCAGGAGAATTCCTGCGGGATTGTTGTTTTCATTACTGTTCTGCCGGATTGACAATGATCTCGACGTTTTTGAGAACCTCTTCGATTTTGTCCTGGCAGGCTTTCAGGGTTTCCCCCTGCACAACAACCTGACCGACTTTGTTCTTGCTGTTCTTGTAGACATGAATCGGTTCGCCCGGCTCAACGTCAAAAGTCAGTTCATAGATCATCGGATCTTCGGGATCGTTTTTGTTGACGATTTCCTTGAGCGTTCCTTCTGTGAAATTCATGAAGAAGTGGGACGCATTCGGTGTCGGCACTTTCGCTCTGGAGGCAAACAGTTCATCAACAGGATCGCCGACGGCAACTTTGGCGATCATCTTATAATAGTCGATTCCATAGTAAATGGATACCATTTCCACGCAGCAGGTCGCTCCGGCGCGTCCGGTCAGTTCGATCAGATACGGTTTTCCGTCTTTTTCAATCAGGTCGATGTTTACGGCGCAGTTATCGAGTTCAATCGCGCGGATGGCTTTTTCGCATTCGCGGATAACATCTTCATTGAACGCTTCGCCAAGTTCAATCGGCGCGAAGTGACCGATCGGCATCGCGGTATGGTCAAAATAGGTGTAGTCGCCATGAGGCAGCGTGAAAATGATTTTTCCATTCTGCACGAACGCCTGGGCGCCGAAGTCTTCGCCTTCGATAAATTCTTCGATCATGCAGTAGTCTTTACCGGTTTCCTGCATTACCTGATCATAGAATTCGTACGCCTGCGCTTCATCGAGCACTTTGTAGATGCCGCGGCTTCCCGCAAGATCCACCGCCTTGATAATCATTGGGAACGCCAGTTCTTTGAGCGCCTGTGTCAGATCATCTCTGGACTGCAGATTGCGGAAACGGGCAGTGCGCACGCCTTTTTCTTCGAATGCGCGTTTCATCAGCAGTTTGTCCGAAGAAAGCATGGATGAGCGCTCAGACAGCCCTTTAAGGTTGAGATTGCTGTTGACATGTCCCAGCGCTTCCAGCGGAAGATCGAAGCAGCAGGTCGCGACGCCATCGATCTCTTCGCGCTTAGCCGCTTCCAGAACGGCTTCCTTGTCGCAGATATCGATATCCAGCACTTTATCCGCCAGCGCAAGTCCGGGATAGTTGCCGGGAATGCTTACGGCGATTGTATAGTAGCCAAGTTCTTTGGCGGCACGGATCAGACGCGCCTGAGGCTGTGAAGCGCCAAGAACCATCAGTTTTTTCATAGTAATACCCTTTTGTATCCTTTCATTCGGCACGAAGCGTCCAGATCTTGAATCCGTCAACTTCGTCCATGAACTCGGCACGTACAGGTACCGAGAGTTTGTTTCCCATATACTCGACAATCGAATCGACTGTTCCGTTGTCCACCAGATATACGCCCTCATCAAGCAGATCATCCATGGTGCCCGTCACACCAAGTTTCTCCGTCTTTTCGATACGAGCCGGATTGAGATAATCGACACCGCATACATAGACAAGTTTCTCAAAAGCATCTTCTGGCAGAGACTGCATAAGGGGAAAGCTCAAATAATAATTCTGAATTCCTGTATTGAAATCGAGGTAGAACACGCCGTCATGCTCGTCCATATACGCGTTGAACGCCTCATAGTCCGCCGGCCGGAATGCGCAGCGGTATTTTTTCAGATCGTTTGCCCAGGAATAATTTAAAATGTCATACTTGCTCTCTTCATGTCCAGGAATCAAAAAGAAAGCCCGAAGCAGAGAGAGAAGTACACATAGTGTAATTATACCTTTATTTTTAAGGTTTTCGGCATTTCTTTGTGTCGTCTGCAATTCCGTGATCACGCATGCCACCGCAAAGAAAACCGTAAACTCGACGCGGTACACCAGTCTTCCCTGATAGGCGTTGTAAAACATCAGCAATATACCGACCATTCCAAGCGCAACGCCTTTCCACCAGAGCTTCGGACTAGTGTAGAGCAGCAGAACAAATACCAGCACACAGCACCAGAAACCCAGATACCACCAGTAACGCTGGTGAAGCAGATTGCGTATCGCCTGTCTGCCGCTTTTATGCGCGCGGTGTTCACGCAGCACATCGCGCAGATCTTCCATCTGCTTCAAATCAAATCCATCAGGATCGGAAAAAAGCCAGTTGAAGACCATGGAATATTCATTTTCATCTATACCGATCGCCTGGAGTTCATCTTTGAGTTCTTCGTATTCAGGATGAGGATAATCGACAATCTCGGCGCGTACATCGCTGTATGTTTTGAACGTGTCGTATCCATCGCCCAGATCGACTGTTTTGCGAACGACTAGAACCGAGCCGATCGATGCCGCGCCAAGAATGATGCAGATCCCGCAGCGAATAAGCGCTTTTTTGTCCTTGCGCGCTTCGATGACACGAAACACCACTATAAGGGCATACAAAGGAGCGACCACCGCAAAGACCGCAAAGCGAATCAGGGACCCCGCGACAAGAAGGACGGTGCCCAGCACAAGCTGTCCTTTCGAACCGCCTCTTATGAAGTAGCAGTAAAACAAAGAGAAGCCTGCGCACATGCAGAAGCATGCGGTTTTCGTGAACTGCATCAGCTGATAGCCATCAAGCGACAGAAGCAGAACAAGCGCAAAGGTCGAAACAACTGCCAGAGTGTTTTGAGAAACCATCGCGTTTCGCATGAGCACGGTACTGCTTATGATCATCAGAGAAATCTGAAACCAGACATACCAGTTGAATCCCGGAACAGCTGCATACAGCCACGCAAACATCTGACCGAGCAGCGGCGACATGAACATGATGTAAGGCGAAGGTGTTCCGCCGTACTGTCCGCTGACAATCAGTTCCATCATGAAATCGTCGGACACTTCATACTTCATCACCCCGGTCGCCGCCGGAAGGACGAAGAGGATGACGGAAAGAGCGAGAGAAAAAAGAACCGGATGCGCTTCGATCGCTATACGAATGTTTCGCATCGCAGGATATTGTTTTTGAGCAGTTGAATGACCCATGCTATCACAATCTCTTTCCAGGGATGCCGCGCATATGCCGCGCATTTCTTCTTAATCGAAAAAACATGGACAATATGCTTTATATTTCCGGTATTCCATCCTAAATATTACCATACCGCGCTCATCTATCCACCTGCTCCTCTTCACGTCTGTTCACGATCAAAATCCAATGCGTATATGAATACAGTCCTGATCCGTCTTTTTATTATCTGTTTTTCATTCCTGTTCTCGCTGTTTCCCTTGCTGGAAGTACGAGTCATGCGCTTCAACCTTCCCCTGTCGTCTTCTTATAACGAAAAAGAATGAGATTTTCCCAATGCTGACGCCTGCCGCAAAGGAAAAAACTCATTCTGATTGGTGTGATTCATATTTTCAGCAGAGTATTCCCGCTGATTCAGATCGTATTTTACTGTATATGTTTTTTAAACCAGGAATCCAGTGGCTTTTCATAAATATAATGGATCACCGCACCGGCGATAAAGCAGAACAGCGCAAAGACGATCATCAGTTTCAGCGAGACATAGGTCGAAATCCAGTCCGGTCTTGCTGCGGCGATAATGCTTAAAGCAATCAGGCACGGCTGATGAATCGCATACGCGCAGTAGGATATTTCGCTGATCGAACGGATAAAACCGAAATCAGTCAATTTTCTGATCGGTTTCCAGAAATTGAAGATAAACAGCAGAGCCGGAAAATACAGGAAAGTGAGCGTGTAGTTCGCTCCTGTACTCATAAATGCCGGTGCCATCGCAAAAAGAAGGGTCAGAATAACCAGAAGAACTCCCGCCGCGCATAACTGACCGGCTTTGGGCTGGAGCGCTTTAAACCAGCGCGCCAAAAGCAGTCCGGTAAAGAAAGCATAGTACCCTCTTGCGGCATCAAAATTCAGAAACGGAAGATCGATCTGCCAGCTGTGAATGCCAAGACCGAGCAGAATCATGCCGACATACAGACATGTATCCGAAACGTTCAGACGGCCGGAAACTTTTGTCAGCAGATAGAAAATGGCATAGCACAGGATCAGCACACTCACATACCACAGCGGATTGTTCAGACCCGGATTTTTGAAAATCCAGCCATCCTGCAGACCCGCGCAGCTGATCAGCGTTGACCAGAAGGAGAAGCCTTTCTCTCCCCACAATGCACCTGTCTGCTTCAGATAGAGAAACGCCATCAGCTGATAGAGAATCACACCGAAAACAAGCATCGGGACCAGTCGTGTATAGCGACGGACAAAGAACTGACGAAACGACATTCCATCGCGGATCTTTTCAATATATCTGAGCATAAAGAAACCCGAGATCAGAAAGAACAGTTCGACAAAATATCCAAAGAAGAAATTTCCGCCATAAAAATTGATCGCATGATCAAACTTCACCTGCAGAACCTGCTGGTAATGGTGAAAAATGATAACAAGAGTGGCAATGATTTTGAGAAAATCAAAAGAACCGTTTCTCTGTTTAGCCATAGGATTCATATCCCCCTTCGCATACATACAGCCATCGAAGCATGCTTGCAGCTCATTATTCTGCACAGCACCCTCATGCCATACCCATATAGTCTGTTTTGACTATGAGAATATTTCAACACTATAAAGTTATGGGTCATGATTTTGATTGTCAACCAGCTAAAAAATGTCCGTTCCCGAGCTGATGGTCTTGTGCATATCGGCATATCGAAGAAAAGCCGCAGAGTGTTTCACTCTGCGGCTTTTCGCAACTGTTCCTTGTTATTCATATGTCTGACATAGAATATCGATCGGCTATTGGCTTACCAGATAGGAGGATCCATATTCATGACGACCGACGGTTTCGATCTGACTGCCCAGATCATACTGGCTGACAATTTCCTGAATAAACGTATCCGGCTTCATCAGAATTGGCAGGTTGATATAAATTTTACTGTTTTTGGAGACAGGAAGTTCTTTGAGAAGATCGAGATTTTCTGCCTGAACAAATGTTACAGTCCTGAAATTCATCATCTCCATATACTCGCTGGCAACCTGCCACGGCTCCTCGTAGATATATACCGCATCCAGATCCGAATTGGATTTAGCGGTATTGAGAATCGGCTGTGTGTCGCGGTAAAGATAGAACCAGCTGCTTTGCGCAAGCGAAGAAACTGTGATAACCACTGCGAGTACGGCTGCCGCTGCCAGCCCCTTCTTCCTCCATACCTTAACCATGCTTTCAAAAAGCGGAATAAAGAGCAGAAGCATGATGAATGGATAGATCGGGAAAATATATCGATCCGTCTGATACGGCGCAACTTTGGTCACCAGCGCGAAATAAACACCGGACGCAAATGCCATGAT
>CAOKFJ010000021.1 GCA_948467695.1 uncultured Allobaculum sp.
CCGTTATGCGCTTTCATACCTTCAATGCGAATACATGCGCATGACGGAACGAGAGAGAAAAACTGAACACAGTTAGAAAGGAAAGACATGAAACACAAATCAAGACATCGCCTTTCGGCTTTGCTTTGCGCGGCTTCATTGTCCGTAGGCTCCATCGCGAGTCTGATGAACGTACCCGTACAAGCGGCTGAAGGCGATCCGGATCAGATCATCCGTCTGCAGACCGGACGTCCGGCGACCATCAATGACACCGATGTCGATGGGCTGGGCGAGTTTGAAGGCTGGGGCACTTCCCTGTGCTGGTGGGCCAACCGCATCGGCTACAGCGAAGCCCTCACGCAGGACGCCGCGAAAAAGTTCTATTCCGATGAAGGACTCGGGCGGAGGCGATCTGACCACCCCCGAACTGAACGCCAACCCCAAATGCGTGCTTTACGGACTGGACGAAGAACACAATGGTCCGCAGTACGCCGGCTCGAGCATGAGCGTAAGCACCAATTCCTACAACGACTCCACCCTCTGGCAGATGACTGACCGCGATATGGGCATTCTGAAAGGAACGTCTGTAGGCAGCCTGAAGGAAATCGGCTGGATCGGACCGCTCGATGGAGAAGTCGGTAAAGCCGATACACTCAAATATACCGTGCATGCCGACAAAGCCGGTCTGCACAAAGTCAAGCTGCTTTTCAAACTGATCGGCGGAAACGACGGACGCTACGCCTGCATTCGCGCCAACGGCGACAAGGTATACACCATTACCGATACAGAAGCGGAACAAAACGTTGCCGCTGTCCAGGGCAATACCAAACTGTATCTTGGCACCATCGAAGACGTTGAACTGAAGGAAGGCGACAACACCATCGAAGTCGGCGGAAGTCCCGAAGCGAAAAACGCGTACATGTACGATTTCGCCTCCATGTCCGTTGTCCCGACCGATGCGTCGCTTGAACACAAAGACAGCGATCCGGGACTGCATAAAGAGCACATCACACGCTCCGATTCCGCCGTTCCCGGGTACTGGGCTGATGTTACCCCCATCGTGCTGGATGAAGAAAAGACCATCGACTGGTACAAAGAGCATTTCACACGCGTTGACGAGTCCTGCGGCTACGCGTGGAACTACGACTGGAACGCCGACAAAGATCAGCTTAACGTGCTCAAAGCCGTCAAAGCGAGCAGCGGCGAAGACTTCATCGCGGAAATCTTCTCCAACTCTCCCCCCTATTTCATGACCGAGTCGCAGTGCTCGACGGGTAACTTTGATGCAAGCCGCGACAACCTGCGAAGCGACAGCTACGACGCATTTGCCGCCTATATTGCCGATGTCATTGAACACCTGCACAAGGAAGGCATCGAATTCCAGTCGGCTACCGCGTTCAACGAACCGAATACCAGCTACTGGGGCGCCTACTCGAACAAACAGGAAGGCTGTCATTTTGACGCCTCCACGATTTCCGAAATTCTGATGCGCCTCGACGAAGAACTTCAGAAAAAAGGCATCGATCTGATCCTGAGCGCCAGTGACGAAACATCGCTCGATACCCAGATCACTGTCTTCAACAACCTGACAGATGAAGCCAAAGGCGTTGTTGAGCGCATTGACGTGCACACCTACAGCGGAAGCAACCGCAAAGGCGTTAAGGATCTTGCGATCGACAATGAAAAGAATCTCTGGATGTCCGAAGTCGACGGCGGCTTCAGCGGCGGCGAAAATGCTGGCGAAATGAGCGCAGCCATCGGTCTTGGTCAGCGCATCATTGAAGACGTAACCAATCTTGACTGCTCCGCCTGGATCTTCTGGAACCTGATCGACAAGCACGCCGACTCAAGCGAGCGCGGTATGTCCTATGTCAATAAAGGCAGCGGCGTGGATAAAGCGACCATTGACGAACTCAACTGGAAGGGACAGACCGGCGGCTACTGGGGTGTAGGCGCGGCGGATCACAACAATGAAGAAATTGTGCTTTCCATGAAGTACTACGGCTTCGGTCAGTTCACCCGCTACATCCGTCCCGGATACGCTCTTTTTGATTCAACCGGCGATACGCTGTTCGCTTACGATCCCGTTGAAAAGAAAGCAGTCATCGTCGCCATCAACAACAAAGCAGACGACAGTCTGGCAGAATTCGATCTCTCCGGCTTTACCAGCGCGCCTTCCAAAGTCAGTGCCATTCGTACAAGCGGCTCGATGGAAGATGGAGAAAAATGGGCGGATGTCTCGAACCATGATTCCATCACCATCCATAAAGACACACAAAGCTTCATCGCAAACCTCAAAGGCAACTCCATCACGACCTATATCGTTGAAGGCGTTGGCGATGTGAAAAACGTCGATGAACGTCCCGTGGAAATGATCACTGTCGACAGAGATCATATTTCCAGTTCCACACCCTGGCAGAACTCTTCGACAAACACGGCGCATACCCTGCAGGATGGCAATTACAATACGTTCTTTGACGGGCTCAAAGACGGCTATGTCACCTATGACCTGCAAAAAGAAACCGAAATCGCTGCTGTTTCCTTTGCGCCTCGAAACGGCTACGCCGACCGCTGCAATGGCGCAGTGATCTCGGGAAGCCATGATGGTCAGACATGGACACCCCTCTATACCGCATCCAATACCGATACCTTCGTATACGCAGATGGCTTCAGCGCGAAAGAAAACACCTTCCGCTATATCCGCTACATGAACAGCGCGACGGAAGCGAACATTTCCGAATTCAAGGTGTATACCTACGAAAGCGCGCTGACATGGAATCTGAAAGCCGACTATGACATGAATGTCGCGAAAACGGACGAAGGCGAAGCCGCTTCGCTTACGGACAGCTCGAAAAACCATTTCGACGCCCCGCTCACCAGCCTCGACTTTACGAACAGCGCATCGTATGAAGACAGCTCTGTTCTGAACTTCAATGGCAAAGGCTATGCCACGCTGCCTGCCGGACTGATTGAAAACGGCGAATCGTTTACCATTTCGACCACCGCATGGGCGCCGGCAGCATCCAACCACTGGCTGTTCACGCTGGGAACAAAAGAAGGACAGTGGCCCAACGTGAAGAACTACTTCTTCCTTACCCCCTCTTCCGCCCAGGGCGGCTACAACTCCAAAATGCTTGCGGCAATCAGCGATAATAACGGCGAAACCCGTCTGCCCGCTCCCGCAAACACCGCAGCCAAAGACAGCTTCGAAAACTACACCATCACCAGCAACGGCAAGACAATCACTGTCTACATCAACGGTGAAAAAGTCAGCGAAGTCACACACGACCGTTCGTGGGATGAGATCACAAACGGCGACTTTACCGGATATCTTGGCAAATCGCTCTACACACCCGATCCGCTTTTCAATGGCGCAATGTCTTCGTTCAAAGTATGGAACACGGTACTGAGCGAAGAAGAAATCGCCGCGATCACACCGACACAGGCACAACTCGACGGCGCGCTCAAAGCAGCCATCGCCGGCGCGATTCTGAATGGAAACACAAGCGCGAATGAAATCACTTCGGATATCACGCTGCCCAGCACCATCAACGGACAGAACGTGAGCTGGACAATCAGCGAAGGCGCTCCGGTTGATGACAAAGGCCATCTGAGCATTCCGCTGACCGATACCGCCTTTACCATCACCGCCACATTTGCGGAGTCCGACAAAGCGGTAACGCTCAATCTGAAAGCGCCTGGCGAAGATGCCAACAAAATTGTCGCTGATGCCAAAGCAGCCCTCGACATTCCGCATGCCGATGACATTTGCGGAAACATCACGCTGCCCAAAAACATCGACAAAGCCAATATTGTCTGGAGCATGTCCGAAAGCGGAAACGGCATCATCGATCTCGAAGAAAAAGCCGGAACCGACGGATACGATCCGACACCTGCAGGCGTCGTCACCCGTCCGGAAGAAGATACCGCCATCACCCTTACGGCGACCATCTCCTACAAAGACGTTACCGCAACCAAAACGTTTGATCTCACCATCAAAGCCGCCCCGAAAGAACAGAAAGAATACACTGACTACTTCTTTGCTTACTTCACCGGCGAGGGCAGCGCGGATGGCGAACAGGTTTACTTCTCCACCAGCCAGGATGGTCTCAACTGGAACGACCTGAACGATGGCAAACCCGCCCTTCGCTCCGAACTCGGCGAAAAAGGCGTGCGCGATCCGTACATCATCCGCTCTGCCGAGGGCGACCGCTTCTTCATCATCGCGACCGACCTGAAAATCAACGGCGGAAACGGCTGGGACGCTGCGCAGACGAAAGGCTCGCAGTCTCTGCTTGTCTGGGAATCCAAAGATCTCATCGACTGGGGCGAACCGCGCCTTGTCCCCGTATCCGCCTCGATCGAAGCTGGATGCACATGGGCGCCGGAAGCGACCTATGATGAAAAGACCGGCGAATACGTTGTCTACTGGTCCAGCAAAGTCGCAGCGGACAACTACGCCAAACAGCGCGTCTACTATGTGAAGACCCGTGATTTCTATACTTTCACTGAACCGAAAGTCTGGATTGAAAAAGACCAGTCGTCCATCGATACCACCGTCATCAAGGAGGGCGATACCTACTATCGACTGACCAAAAACGAAGGCGGAAACACCAACGAACTCGGCGCGAAAACCAAGACGCTGTTCCTGGAAAAATCGAATTCGCTGCTTGGCGAGTACACGCATATCCCGTCCGAATCGCTCAACAGCACGCAGTATGTTGAAGGTCCGGCCATTTATAAACGCAACACCGACGACAGCGAAAGCGATCAGTGGATTCTGCTCGCCGACGACTTTGGCGGCATCGGCTACTTCCCGCTCGAAACCGCCGACCTGAATTCCGGTCAGTTCACCCGTATGAGCGACGGTTTCAAAATGCCAAACAAAGCGCGCCACGGCACACCGATCGCGATTACTTCGGATGAATACGACGCCATCATGAAGGCGCACAAACAGGTAAGCCCGACCAACACATGGTATGTGGACGATACCCACAACAATCTTCCCTCCACCGTGGAAATCGGTCATACCTCCTACCCGGTTGAATGGGATCTCGGTGCACTGGCAGACGCATCCGCAAACGCTAAACCGTTCGATACCATCACGGTCAATGGAACGGCGACACTTGCCGAAGCGACTGAAGAAACAGAAGCCGAAACACTCGCCGTAAGCGCGAAAATCCAGCAGATTCCCGCAAACCTCGAGTACATGATCGACTGCAACTCCCCGACATCGCTCTCGCACAAATACGCGCTCGAATCCTCTTCCCTGATGAAAAACGCCACCCCTGACCAGTCCAAAACCGACGACAATACATGGGGCGCACTGTCCATCATCGGAAACGACAACAGCGCTGACATCACTCCATTTGGCAATGTGGACAACTCCAACCCGTACAACGGCGGTTACTGGGCACGCGGCGGAAAAACGATCGACTACGCCGTAACACTGCCTGCCGGCGATCACACCATCATGGTCGGCAACAGCGGCTGGTGGAGCATGGGACGCACCATGGAACTGATTGCGACCACGTCCAACGGCGAAGTGAAGATCACCGACTGCAACGCGCAGAACAGCACAAACCTCGCGTTCGAAGGCAAACTGCATCTCGATAAAGAAGAAACCGTTCGTTTGACCATCCGCAAAACCGATGGAAACGACCCGATCCTCTCGTGGCTTGCCGTCTCGTCCGATTCCACAATCGATAAAACGGCGCTCGCAAACCGCATCGATGAAATTGAAAGCGAAAACCTCGAAATCGCACCGGATGCTAGTCACAAGTACACCAATGCTTCGTGGCAAGCACTCAACGATGCCATCGCCAGCGGCAAAGCTATTCTCGACAAAGCCGATGCCACACAGACAGAAATCGATCAGGCCCTCACAGAACTCAACAACGCCCGCAACGGTCTCGTTCTTGTCAACCTGCATCCCGCACTCATTGTCTCCAACTATGCGCACGCTCTTGACCTGTCCATCTTCTTTGAAAAAGGACAGAGCGAAATGAACACCAACCTCGAAGCGACCGATGCCCAGATTGAAGCGCCTGAAAGTCAGGAAGCGCTCGAATCGAGCACTGGAAATCTCAACAAATCCCTGTTCGAACTGCGCATCAAACCCTCGGAAGATATTCTGAAAGAGCGTTATGGCAAATAGCTCTCCCGACACAGGCAAATGAGGCATCGTCACCGCCTCGATCTGCCCTGATCACCACGAAACCGCGCCAGCCGGCGATTTTGGCTGACGCGGTTTTTCCAGCAATTTTGTACAGAATCGCGCTGTGACGCAAACTGCCATATATCCGGTCTGTGATGTATCCAGACCAAATCTCAACATATAAACCGATCGTTTTGCGCCTCGATGGCAGATCGGCAAACGGATGCGATCGTCTGGAAAAAGGACTTGAAAAGCAAAGACATTCAATCCAGTTTTTACTCGGAATTTACCTTTTTAATTCGAACATTTTTACCCGATTTTAACTAATATCTCTGTTTCCAATTGCGAAATCGTGAAACAGGAAAAAAAATAAACTCGATGTTTGTTATGCGCTTTCATTGCCGTAAAAGCGCGACAAACTGTTAACCCGCAGCCGCATTCTGGCTGCGATGACTGATCAGAAGGTAAAGAAAGAAAAGAAAGGTACTGTATGAAACACACATCAAGACACCGCCTTGCAGCGCTGCTTTGTACCGCTTCCCTCTCGCTGGGCTCCCTCTCGAGTCTGGCGCTGCCGGTACATGCCGCAGAAGGCGATCCGGATCAGACGATCTATCTGCGCACCGGACGTCCATGGACCCTCAACGACACCGACGGAGATGGTCTGGGCGAATTCGACGGATGGGGCACTTCCCTTTGCTGGTGGGCAAACCGTCTGGGCTACAGCGACACCATGGCAAAAGATGCCGCAAAAAAATTCTTCTCCGATGAAGGACTCGATCTGAACATCGGACGCTACAACATCGGCGGCGGCGACGCTACAACCCCCAAGCTGAACGCCAATGCCAAGTGCACACTCTACGGACTGGACAAGGAACACAACGGACCAGACTATTCCGGCTCCAGCATGCACGTCAGCACCAATTCCTATCGCGATACAACGCTCTGGGAGAGAACCGACCGCGATCTCGGCCTCCTCAAAGGCGCACCTGTCGGCAGTCTCCAGGAAATCGGCTGGGTCGGCCCGCTCGATGCCGAACCCGGTCAGGCGGATACACTGAAATACACGGTGCACACCGATAAAGCCGGCGCCTATCAGGTCAAACTCCTGTTCAAGCTCATTGGCGGAAACCCCGGACGTCACGCATGCATCCGCGTCAACGGCACCGAAACAAAAATCATCGATGAAACCATCGCGGAACAGAATGTCATCGCGCGGCAGGATAACATGAAGATCTACCTGGGCGTCTTTGAAGACGTGCAGCTCAAGGAAGGCGACAACACGATCGAAATCGGCGGCAACCCTGAAGCGAACAACCCGTACATGTACGACTTCCTCTCCATGCATGTTGTTGCCGATGAAGACTCCATCGAACTGCCGACAAGCGATCCCGGACTGCACAAGGAACACATCACGCGCTCCGACTCCGACCTTCCCGGCTACTGCGTTGATGTCACACGCATCGCGCTCGATGAAACGCACACCATCGACTGGTACAAAGACAACTTCGAACGCGTTGACGAAAAATGCGGCTATGCATGGAACTATGACTGGAACGCCGATAAAACCGAATATAACGTTCTGGACAAAGCTCTCGCAGTCAGCGGCGATGAATTCATCGTTGAAGCATTCTCCACGACTCCGCCCTACTTCATGTGCGAATCGCTGTGCTGCTCGGGCAACTATGATCCCAGCAAGGACAACCTGCGTCCCGACAGCCATGAAGCGTTCGTGACCTATCTCGTGGACGTCATCGAACACCTCCAGAGCAAAGGCGTCAAGATCCAGAGCCTCTCGGCGTTCAATGAACCCAACTCTGCCTACTGGAAGGCGTACTCTCCTAAACAGGAAGGGTGCCATTTCGATACAGCGACAATGGACGCGATTATTCCGATTCTCGATCGCGAACTGAAAGAGCGCAATATCGATCTGATCCTCTCTGCCGCCGATGAAACCTCCATCGACGTGCAGACGCAGACCATCAAAGATTTCAGCAAGAAATCCAAAGACATCATCGACCGCATCGATGTGCACACCTATACCGAAGGCGATCGCGCAGCGCTCCATCAGCAGGCTGTAAATAATCAGAAAAACCTCTGGATGTCTGAAGTCGACGGATCCTTCGAAGCCGGCGAAAACGCTGGCGAAATGACCGCGCCGCTCGGCCTCGCGCACCGCATCATCGATGACGTTGCCGGCATGAAGTGCAATGCCTGGGTATTCTGGAACCTCATCGACGCGCAGGCTGATTCGAGCGACTATGGTATGTCCTTTGTCGAGAAAGGCAGCGAACTGGATAAGCCAACGGTTGAAGACCATGACTGGTATGGACGCAACTACGGTTTCTGGGGTCTTGCCTGCGGCGACCACAACAACCAGGAAGTCATTCTGTCCATGAAATACTATGGCTTCGGCCAGTTCACCCGCTACATTCGTCCGGGCTACACACTGTTCGAATCGACTGGGAACACCCTGAGCGCCTATGATCCCGTCGAGAAGAAAGCGGTCATCGTTGCGATCAACGACCGCGCTGCCGACAGCATGACCCGATTCAATCTGGGCGGCTTTACCGGCACCCCTTCCAAAGTGACAGCCATCCGCACAAGCGGATCGATGGAAAACGGCGAGAAATGGGCGGATGTCTCTGCGTCCGATTCCATCTCGATCGACAAGGACAACAATAGCTTTACCGCAAATCTCAAAGGCAACTCCATCACGACCTATATCGTGGAAGGTGTCGGAGAAATGAAAAAAGCGGAAACCCGCCCGCTCAAGACAATCATCGTCGACAACGACCACATCACCAGTTCCACTCCCTACAACAACTCCAGCTCCAACACCGCCTACACACTCCAGGACGGCGACTGCAACACCTACTTTGACGGCTACACCAGCAATGAAGGTCCCGGCTATGTGATCTACGATCTCCAGAAAGAAACCGAAATTGCCGCATTCTCCTATGCGCCCCGCTATGGTTTTGCATGGAGATGCAATGGCGCCGAAATTTCCGGAAGCCATGACGGCGAAACCTGGACACCGCTGTACACAATCCCTAGCGCTCCCGCTGAAGGAAAAGACACCTTTGTTTATAAGGAATTCTTCGACAACCAGAACGATACCTTCCGCTACATTCGCTACACCAACAGCAAGGAAGACGCCAACATCGCCGAGGTCAAGGTGTACACCTATGACATTGCGACAAACGCTTGGTTTGTGGATGATACACGCAACTCCCTTCCCGAAACCATGACCATCGAAGGACAGGAATGCCCGGTGGAATGGATAGTCAATGATGCGTTCAAAGACACCAAACCGTTTGAAACCGTTGCGATCAAAGGATTTGCAGCAACAGGCAAAGAAGAAACGGTTGAAGTCACGGCTTTTACACAGCTGATTCCCGCAAATCTCGAATACATGATCGACTGCAACTCGCCCGACTCGCTGACCCATCAGTACGCACTGGCTTCCTCTGCGCAGATGAAAAACAAAGTCAGCGACCAGGAGAAAACAGACGACAGCACATGGGGGACCCTTTCCGTCATTGGTGGACATGAGGGCGCGGACATCACAACGTATGGCGTTGTCGACAATTCGGATCCCTACAACGGCGGCTACTACGCCCTCAAGGGCAAAGCCATCGACTACGCAGTCACTCTTCCAGCCGGCGATCACACCATCATGGTTGGAAACAGCGGCTGGTGGAGCATGGGCCGCACCATGGAACTCATCGCCACCACCTCCGAAGGTGAAATGAAGCTGACCGACTGCAATGCGCACAACAACGCACATTCTGCATACAGCGCGAACCTCCACCTCGATAAAGAGGAAACCGTTCGACTGACAATCCGCAAAACCGATGGAAACGATCCAATCGTCTCGTGGCTCGCCATCGCTTCCGATTCTGCAACGGACAACAGCGCACTTGCCAAACGCGTTGAAGAAATCGAAGCTGAAAATCTCACTCAGGAACCCGATGGTACGCATAAATACACGATAACTTCGTGGAACGCCTTTACTGAAGTGATGACAAACGCGAAAGCTCTGCTTGAAAAAACAGATGCTTCCCAGAACGAACTTGATGAAACACTGATCGCGCTCAACAATGCGCGTGAAGGTCTTGCGCTCGTCAACCTCCACCCCGCACTCATCGTCTCCAACTACGCGCATGCGCTCGACCTTTCTATCTTCCTTGAGAAAGGACAGAGCGAAATGAAAGCAAATCTTGACGCGGTCGATTCCCAAATCAATGCACCAGAAAGTCAGGATGCTCTCAACAGCAGCGCAGGAAATCTGAACCGTTCCCTGTTTGATCTGCGTATCACCCCCTCGGAAGACATCCTGAAAGAACGCTACGGCAAATAATCGATCTCTCTCAGGCAAGAGTACTCCACCCGCACTAAAATAAAGAACCGCGCCAGCCGGATCGCCCAGCTGACGCGGTTTTATTGCTTGATTATTGAAGTCAGCCTCTCGTCACCCACCAATTCTTTGTATAGACAAGTTTTAACAAGCGCATTTCTAAAACTGTCTTTGGTCAATTTAAGTTGCTGATTGGCGCTGGCTCTAACAACATGAGGATATTCCTTTGGATTAGCTTCCATCAAAGCAATGACGTTGGAACAATCCCCCATTCCTTTGGATTTATGGGAGATCGGACCAAAAATCACATCAGAATAATTAAAGTTATACCGAAGCTTCTTATAATCAAACTGATTCGCTTTCTCGTGAAGAATCACTTCAATCTGGTTAGGATTGATTCCGTTTTTTCGAGCTGTCTGCTCAATAATCTTCTGCTCAGGTGCCTGAGTGGCAACGACAAGAATCTTTGCTGTATTAGGATTGAAGCACCAGCCAACCGCATCATACTCATCTGCATCAAGTGTACAATTCTCAACAAAATATCAGCAGAATGTGAAATTTAAGAATCGACTATTTGTGATTAAGCTTCTTGAAATATGTTCCGCTTGGAATATTAGGGCGCTTCATCAGTAACCTTTCGTCCTATCAGGCACATTTTCACTTTCTTGTTCTCTGCTCACATAAATAAACCCGATCAGCATGAACTGCCAATCGGGTTGATGGATACTTAGTTGGTGACAAGCAACCCGCTTCATCCGGATCGCTTATTGTTTCTTTCTGCGCTCCCATTCCTGAGAGAGAAGGATGGCAGTCTGCAGTTTTTCCTGCGTATTGTTTTTCTTGAGGAAGTAAGCCTGTGCTTCAGCTGCGTTTTCCATATTCGTAACGGAGAAATCAATCGCATTGAGCGCGTTAAGAACTTCTTCCTGCGCGGAACGGATCGCTGAGACCAATAGTTCCTGAATGCCTGTGATCTCGTCGAGCTTCTGAATGACAATCTCGAGATTGGTGATGATCGCACCGATCATGCTGTCGTAGTAGAACATGCGATATGCGCCATCTGGTCCATTAAGATCTTCAGCCTGTCTGGATCTGACATACTTGTACAGCGCGGAAATGGCGACCAGATTTCGGCAGTCTTCCTGAATGACATCATCCTTGTAGAAGTCTTCCGAGATCACGACGTAATTGTCTGCAAGTTTGATGGCTTCATTCAAGTACGACTGAAATTCGCCCTGCTGACGAAGATGCTCGAGAGCCTGTTCATAGGATGTGGCTTTGATTCTTTCTGTGCGCTCTCTTTCTTTCAGCCAGTGATTGACATCATTTCCACCTGCGGCAGTCCCCGGCAGAACCGCTGCGAGAAAAGCGATGTACGCACCGTTTTTGAGTGCGCTTGCCGGAATCTCATGAAGGATGTCTTCAGTCGACTGCCCGCAGATTACTCGTCCAAGCAGTTCCGGGAATCTCGCGATCAGCGCCATCAGAGCTCCAAGGATGGTTCCCATGATGAAACCGACAATGAAACAGATGAATACTTTACCGACAATCGCCAGCGCTAACTGGCTTTTGCTTTGTTCAAGCGCTGCGAGCGCGTTTTTTGCTTTAATGTACTGCTGCACATATTTGCGGTTCTTTTCCTTGTGCCAGCAAACCAGTGCTTCAAGCTCATCAATGAGCTGGTTAATTTCAAATTTTTCTGACTCGAGGCGGTACGCCTCTGACAGTCGTTCTTCTAATGTGGGATTACGGTAAACGAGTTCATTCATAGTCATTCTCCCTCTTATTCGTGATCTTCACCAAATAAACATTTAGTATTTATATTTCATTCGTTAATGAAATACAGATACAAGAACTTCGGGTGAACCGCTGCATGTCGAATATGGAAATGCAGGTTCAAAACTTACTCATTTTCTGCATCGCAAGTCCTCGTTGTGTTTGTGATGCACGACCAGAACTCCGACGCCTCTTCCGCTGTGAATCCCATTTTCTGCTGTCTGAAACGGCAACCGGATCAGGAACAGCTAA
>CAOKFJ010000022.1 GCA_948467695.1 uncultured Allobaculum sp.
TCAGAACTTCCTGCTCATCTGCCTCCGACGATTTTTCTTCATCCGCTTGATCGGCATCCGGTTTGATTTGAACCGGTTCGTCTAAATCGATAGCCGGTTCGCTTGCGGATGTCTGATCGTATCGGGAAGGTCGGTCAGGAGCAGCCTGATGATGTTCATGATCGGGCGCAGACCGGCTGATCTCAGCCGTTGGCTCGTCATTTTCCGTCTCATCTGCGGGTTCAGGCCCTTCGCGTTTTGCCGGTTCTTTGGCAATTTCAAGGAATGTCTCCTCCAGATTCGCCTCGTGTTGCGATGTCTCTGTTTCTTTTGCGAAAGCCGAGTTCTCGTCAGTCAGTACAGCATGCATCGCCGTTTCATCAGAAATCTGCGCTGTGGAGATATTCTCATCGACCGGTTTATCCGGTGCAGCTCCGCTTTGTGCAGACACGTTTTCGGACTTCGATTCGCGCTCGTCAGCCATCAGGTCTGCGGGTGCATTTTCATCTGCGCAAAGCTCTTCGCTTTCTTCACGCTCGTTTTCTTCAATTCTCTCGATTGCACCGGACAGAACCTCTTTTGCCTGAGCAAACTCCATGCCTTCCGGAATCCGTGTTTGTTCAGCGGCGTGAGAAGAAATCGGTACAGGTATCGTGATTTCCATCGACTCAACCGAATTCATTCCTTCAGTCTCTTCCATGTCGTCTTCAACTGCGACTTCATCCGTTTCAAAAAGCGAATCTGTTTCCGGTTCGGCTGCCGATGTCGCTTTTGAAGGCTCGACATCAGAGTCCTCTTTCGCTCCGTCTTTCTTCTTGCGTTTAGGCAGCGGGAAAAGAAGGATCACACCGGAAAGAACAAGCCCTTCGATTGAGAGCATGCATCCGGCATCAAGACCGACGGGTTTGTAGGTCAGGCGGATTTCATTGTGTCCGGCTTCAAGCGGGATCTGAATGAAACCATCCAGATAGCTTTCAAGGGGCACTTTCTGTCCATTGACCATTGCGCTCCAGCCAATGTCGTAAGGGATGGTGAAAACCATCTTCACCGGTGTTTCGCTGTCATAGCTGCCAGTGATTACCGTATCGCTTACCCGCTGATTTTTCAGTCCGCGCTCGATCAGCATCTCGGCCGCGGCTTTGGAGGCTTCGGGGTCGAGTGTGGCGAACTGCAGACGCAGGTCCTGCTGATCGCGATCGTCATCCGCTTCAAAGACGATTTCAATTTCGTCTTCCTTGACGACATCGCCTACATATACGATGTCTCCTTCGTATTTATCTTTATGAATCGTCTGACCGTTCTTGAGCACTTCATAGCGGCCTGTTCCGCTCAGACGACCGTATACATACAGATTCTTCGCTTCGATCGGATACAGCATGACTTTTGTCTCGTTGCCGTCCTTGATGTCTTTAAGCGTGTAGCCGCCATTGTCGTTTTCTTCGAATTCGTGCGGCGCGCTCACCGTTGTTTTGATCTCCAGGAGTTTGAAGCTGTCAGGGAACAGTTCGTTGAGGTTTTCGAACTTGTTCTTTGACGCCATCGGTGTCGCTTCGCCAAGAATCGTTGTTCCGATCGGTGTCGCATACGGTGATTTCCAGATGACGACATCATCGACTTTAGCCACCTCCACAAAGGGCGGCGCAACCAGTTCGCCTTCTTTTGCGGCGAGCAGATCAACACCCAGCAGCATATCGCTCAGCGGAGTATGACCGAATATGCGGTAGTAGTTCTCGCCGCTTGCAAAGCCCATCTTGCCCAGAATCGAAGCCGTATCCGGGTTGATGACCGAATTGAAATTCGAGATGCCTTTAAATCCGTAAAGCGCGGGCGCGTTGACGATATCGCATGTCAGCACGTCCGATCGTCCTTCTCCGGTAAAGCTAGCCGCTTCAAGGTAGGGCTTCATATTCGTAAATGAATCGCTCAGACTTCCCGGCGCGGACTGTACCAGAAAGCCGCAGCTCTCCAAAACCATCAGCCATGCCAGAAGCGTCTGATTTTTAATCCCTGCCGCCAGAGCGTCCGCAAGTATGACAGCGCAAAGCAGCGCGGCAATCCACGGTTTGTCCGTATTGGAAACCGCCAGCGCACCGCAGAAGAAAATCGCGCTCAGCAGCGCGCAGCCGATAATGACGATCAGTCTGGTCTTTCGAATATAGATGAGACCTTCATACATCATCAGACACGCCAGAAAGGCGACCAGAAAACCGAATCGGTTTGGCACCTGTCTTTGCATGTAGAACCCATGAAAAGCGTAGTTGAGCCAGCTGATCTGCGTTGAAACAAGATACAGCAGACACAACCCGGCCAGACCGAGCTTGACGCGCCAGGATGTTTTCGGTCTGGCAATGTAGACCAGACACAGAAACAGACAGGCGACGCCCATATACAGGTTGATCGCTCCGCGGTTGTGCGTAATGCGGACGATATCGGCATCGGGCAGCAGGCGCGAGAAGAAATACCCGAATCCGTTGAACACTTCAAACTCGGGCGGACTCATGCGCGAGACGTTGTCCATCAGCATGCCTTCAACAACAGGAAGCAGCACCGCTCCGGCGATCATCGCCGCGCATATCGAGCAGATCGCAAACCAGAGCACATTCTTCCACTCGCCTTGACGCACTTTCATCAGGATCACGACTTCATACAGAGCGAGAAACAGACAGATAATGGCGCCCATGTAAAAGTTCATGAAGATCGCCGCCGCCAGAGAGAACAGATAGATCGCCCGCCCTTTGCGTGTATCGATGCGCTCCATGCCATACAGCATGACAGGCACGAGGGCGATCGAATCCATCCACATGAAGTTGACCGCATAGCCCATGAAATAGTAGCCAAGCCCATAGCACATGGCGCATGCCACCGCCGGCATTGCCCGTGTCGCTTTGTTTCGCGAAGGCAGATACCATGCCATCAGCACACACACAAATATATTTTTGAGAATAATGATCAGGTTTGCGGCTGCGGGGATCTGCGTTCGATCAAAAAGCAGCGCGACAAACGAGAAGGGACTCATCAGATAGTAGGCGATGGTCAGAAAGAAATTTCCGCCAAGTCCCCCGTGAAAGGTATACAGGGGCGAGCCGCCCTCGCGAAAAACGCTCCAGAATTCCGAGAGAAACGGCATGTATTGCGCATAGCCGTCATTGGTGCAAAGACTCTGATCGCTCAAGGGAAACAGCCCGAGAATACACCAGGCTGCACTCCAGATGATGATGCCAAGAACGAGCGTGATGACTACCGCGCGCACCTGGACATTTTTAATACGCAGAAAAGGTCTGCTCACCACCTCTGCTCCCTTGCGAAAGGGGCGCGTGAAGGCAGAGCCTTTTGCGTCAGTTGTTTCCATATCGACTCCTTTCCAGACTTTTTCACTGATCCATCGAAACTGCAGATTCCCTTTCATCTACTTTTCGTGACGGGAATGCGCACCATAATACTATGGGGGAATCGAAAGCATTGCCTTTGAATCCTGCCGATGTGAAAAAGTATGTCGTGTTTCAGTATGTCGGTTCCCGCGCTGTTTTTCAAATCGCACTGTTCAGGCTTATGCGTCCTCAAGAGGGTTTGATGGACACAGTGCAGGAGCTGCCACTTGTTATTGTGCCAAACACGAGCTTTCAACCAAAGCGTACGCGCAAACCTTAAAAGAAAAATAAGACTTCGTATTCTGCAAATCACAGTCGATATCGCACCCGCAGGCGCAGGAAAATCCATATTCAGAGCAAAATTCAAGTTGTATACTGTCTGTTATGGCTTTTATCTTCAGGATGGATGCTCCTGCATTGTGCATATTTCGCATTGAGACGGCATTGAACAGGTTTGCGCTTCCTCGCATGCCGCAACGCGAAATTCACAAGCCACCTGCTTCCCTGCACGGAAGCATAGATACCAGTGTTTTATCAATCACTCTATAAAAACGCAGAAAGAAAGGATACCCGAAAAAATGTTCAAAAAACAAAAGAAGCAGAACACCGATCTGGGAAGCGCGCCGGTCGGCCGGCTGCTTTTCTCGCTTGCGGTCCCCTGCATTCTCGCTCAGGTCGTCAACGTCCTCTACAACGTCGTCGACCGCATGTACATCGGTCATATTCCCGTTGTCGGCTCCGATGCGCTGACCGGCGTCGGCGTCACGATGCCTCTGATTACCGCAGTCAGCGCCTTCGCCTATCTGGTGTGCATGGGCGCCGCTCCGCGCGCAGCGGTCTATTTGGGACAGGATGATCGCAAAACCGCGCAGAAAGTCATGAACAGTTCGCTGGCTTTGCTGATTGTTCTGGCGATCGCGCTGACAGTCATTGTTGAATTTGTCGGCAAAGATCTTCTGATGGCCTTCGGCGCAAGCGAACAGACGATTCCCTATGCCTGGAGCTATATGCAGATTTATGCAGCCGGCACGCTGTTTGTGCAGGTCGCGCTTGGCATGAACGCTTTCATCAACACGCAGGGCTTCGCTTCCTGGGGCATGGCAACCGTACTGATCGGCGCTGTGCTCAACATCGTGCTCGATCCGATTCTGATTTTTGTTCTCAACCTCGGCGTGCGCGGCGCGGCGATCGCGACGATCGTCTCGCAGTGCTGCTCGGCGCTCTTCGTTCTCTGGTTTCTCGCTTCAAAACGCTCCGGTCTTCGTCTGAACGTTCGAGAAATGAGACTGGACTGGAAACTGCTGCTTTCCTGTCTGGCGCTTGGTCTTTCCCCTTTTGTGATGATGATCACCGAAAGCTTCATCACCCTCAGTTTCAACTCCTCGCTGCAGAACTATGCGGGCGACCTCGCGGTTGGAAGCATGACGATTCTGGCAAGCGTCATGCAGTTTGCGATGCTGCCGCTGCAGGGCCTGACGCAGGGATCATTTCCTACAACTTCGGCGCGGCAAATCTTGAACGCATCAAAAAGACATTCAAACTGCTTTTAATCGTCAGTCTCAGCTATTCAACTCTGCTATGGGCAAGCGCCGAACTGGCGCCGGGCATGTTCGCTTCGTTCTTCTCGCCCGATCCCGCGCTGATCGACTACACACGCTGGTCGCTTCGCATCTACATGGCGACTTCCTTCCTCTTTGGCATGCAGATCGCCTGCCAGCAGACATTCATCGCGCTTGGCAACGCGAAAAGCTCTGTATTCCTCGCTGTCTTCCGCAAAATCATTCTGCTGATGCCTCTGATCTACATTCTTCCCTTCTTCTTTGAAAACAAAGCTTTCGCTGTCTATCTGGCAGAACCCGTAGCCGACGCGATCGCCTGCATCACGACTGGCCTGATGTTCTTCAGCTATGTCCGAAACAAACTGCCCGGTCTCATTGAAGAAAACCGCAGACAGCTCGAGCTCAACCGCAAAGAGCATGCAGCCGCAGACGCGGCATAGCAAAAAGCAGTTTCCAGCCGATTCAATTTGCATAACTCATTAAAACAGCGGGCACGCACAGAAATTCCTTTCTGCGGCGTGTCCGCTGTTTTCGTCTTCTTATGGATTTTCCTCTCGCCGGCTACTTCTGATCGAAGATCCTAGATCTTTTGGCACAATGCCGAAAACGCGAGCAGACCTTTGGCGTCCATCACTTTTCGTCGTTCATCCGTTACGAACGCAAAAAGCACATTGTTTTCCGGCGCGCAGCAGTTGAGATTGTCCAGACGCTCAAAACGCCCGACATCGCCTTTCCACATTTCTTCATTGCCCATATAGCGATAGAGCGCTCCCTGCGCGCGTTCGACAAACTGCAAAGCGAACTGTTCATCCATGCAAATCTCCTTTCACCGCCCGATTCAAACAAATGCGGGCAGTCAGATACTTATTTCCTTCAGACTACCTTTCATAACCGGATAAATGAGCGGCAGATGACCGCCATTTACATACCGTAAAACACAAAACGCTTCTTCAGGCGCGCCAATCATTTATGAAGTGCCTGAAGAAGCGTTGTTTTATTCTGACTGCGATGCACATTTTCAGGCGAACGTTCAGGAGTCCGCTTATTCGTAGAGCGGTTCGCTTACGCCATAGCCGCGCCATGTGAGCATCTCGCCGCGGTGGTTTCGCAGCGTGAAGTCGCCGTTACCTTTGTCAAAAGGCGACATGGCGATGAAACTGTTTCGGGCATAGGGTGTGGGAAGATTGAGCGCACATTGGAAGATGGCGCGCGCTTTGCCGTTGACATGAACCGTCACAATTTCCTGCGCCGCATAGTACGCGATGGAAAATTCGACGATACCCCGATCTGCGCCATCATCAAAGCGAACAGTATACTGATCCCCAGGCTGCGTTGCATCCGCTGTATAGCGGATGATTTTCATACCGGCTTTTGTTGTCGAAGAGTCTGCCGCTTCAAACTGAATACCGGTCTTTCCGTGCATCGGATTGTCGCCGCAAAGAAGGTAGAGCGGGTTTTGCTCCATATCCGTCAGATCGATGCGCCCCTCAAACAGCACAGTCGGCTCTTCATGAGGTATGGCGCGCTGATCCTTTTCAGGAAGCGCTTGATCCGGATAGGCGTAGCGCCATGTTCCGGCAGGCAGCACGTCCGCCGCGCTCTCGTCCATTTTCTGCGGATCAGTCGCTGACGGCATATAGCGAACTCTGGCTCCCCCATCGCTTCCCGGACTGGCGACATGAAAGGTCACGTCGTTTTCCTGCCAGCCGGCGCGCACGAGCACGCGGTGTTCGTTGAGATCAGTCGTGTAGTTGTGCCCGGAGTTGTTGGGATTGTACTGCACGTAGACAGGATAGGTTCCGCCGGAATACAGCACCGGTTTTCCATCGTTGTCCCACTTCCATCCAAGCTCGACAAGCGTTTTGGCTTCTTCAAGATTGGCGGTGTAGTAATGACTGCCCGCGTCGCGGCTGTTGGGGTTGAACAGACGATAGATCGGATCGCCCTCGCTTGTGCTGTTCATATACCATCCCGATCCTTCCAGATCCCAGCCGCTGGCGAATATGTGATCCGCCTCATGCTGGCTCGCGGTGTAGAAATGTTCACCGCTGTGCGGGTTGTACAGACGATAGACCGGCGCAAGACTGCCATCGAAAGCATGGATATCCTTTGCAAGTCCCGTCGATGAAACACAAAGCAGGAGGGCTGACAGTCCTGCCATCATTCGTTTCTGCATTTTTCTCATGTTCGCTCTCCTGTCTCTGGCTGTGCGATTTTTTGCGTTATACGTGATATATGAGGCATCCTCTGCGTCATACGAGTAAACAAACGTTTAAATCATCAAGCCGCATTCCTCACAACGCAACCTGTCGTGCAAAAAAGGTGAAAAAAGGTCGTAAAAGAAAAAAAAGCGTCCTTTTCGGACGCGAATTTTCAAATGGCAGGGGTAGCAGGAGTTGAACCCACATCAACGGTTTTGGAGACCGCTGTTCTACCATTGAACTATACCCCTGAACGCCTGATTATCTTAACAGCTATCCAAATCTTTAGCAACTCTTTTTTCGAACTTTTTTATTTCTTTTCGAACCGCCCAGAAGCGAAGCGCTAATGATTGTGAAAGCTGTCTCTGTAATCCCTGTCATAAGATAGGAAGCACATCGGACAAAAAAGAGTATACAATAAGACTCACTATATTTGTCAACCACAGAGCGCATTTCTTTTCAATGCGCTGCATATAGACCAGCCGGCGATGCGCCGGCTTGAACGAGGAGGCTTTATGAAACTCGCCCGACGCATGGATTACCTGCACACTTCGGTATTCACCGATCTTCGACACGATAAGGAAGAAATGGAAAAAAATTCGCAGACCAAAGTTCTCGACTTTTCTCTGGGATCTCCGGACATTCCGCCCGCATCTGCCGTGATTGAAACGCTCAGCACGCAGGCGCAGGATGCCGCCAATTACCGCTACGCTGTCAATCCCCTGCCCGAACTGGTGCAGACCATTCAGGAATGGTACCAGACGCGCTATGGCGTCCGTCTGGATGCGGATGAAATCTGCCTGCTTCAGGGATCGCAGGAAGCGCTTGTCAACCTGCCGCTTCTCTACTGCAACCCCGGGGACGGCTATCTCATTCCCGACCCCTACTATCCCGCCTACCTTGACGCACCCTCGATGGCGGAGGCTGACATTCTGTTCATGCCGCTCAAAGAGGAAAACGATTATCTCATCGATCTCGATGCCATTACCGAGCAAGAGCGAAAGAAAGCCAAAATCATGCTCGTCAATTATCCAAACAACCCGACAGGCGCCTGCGCACCCGACTGGTTTGTGGAAAAACTCATCCGCTTCGCGAAAGCCAACGACATTCTCGTCGTGTACGACAGCGCCTACAGCGAACTTGTCTTCAATGGACAGAAACCGAAGAGCTTTCTTTCCTACGCCGGCGCAAAAGAAGTCGGCGTTGAGCTTAACTCTTTTTCCAAATCATACGGCATGGCCGGCGCGCGTCTGGGCATTCTTGCCGGATGCCCTGAAGTGATCGAAGCGTACAGAAAGCTCAAATCCAACATGGACTACGGCGTCTTTCTTCCTGTGCAGTATGCGGGCATCACCGCGCTCAAAACCGGATCGAATGTTGTCGAGCAGACCAGACAGACATATGAAGCGCGCCGCCGTCTGATCGCCAGCGAATTTGGCAAAGCCGGATGGGATCTGCATATGCCAGACGGAACGATGTTTGTATGGGCGCGCATTCCCGACCAGTGGGAAAACTCTTTTGATTTCGCCCGCGACCTGCTTCATGAAACCGGTATTCTTGTGACTCCCGGCACGGCGTTTGGTCCCCAGGGAAAGAAATACGTTCGCCTGGCTCTAGTCGTTTCCAGCTACACAATACGCGCCGCCGCAAAGCGTCTGATGGATTCCCGTTTCTTCCTGCAGCTCAATCAGTAGAAACATCATGACCATCCATTCAGCAGCTTCATCCGTTCAAGCTGATATGCACAACATGCAAAACGATGGAACGGAACGATTAAACAAACCGACAGTAAAACGATCAAAGAGGATCTGATATGCGTAGCCACGCGTCATCAGATCCTCTTTTCGTATATACAGCTTTTTCTATTTACAGTTCTCTATGACAAATGCCGCGGCAGTATCCGCTTCGAATCATGTCCGGGGCAATGTCAGGCTTATTTGCGCTTTGCGGCAAATTCTTCGAGAAGCGCTTCGCTTGGTTTGAGTCGAACAGACATCCACGAATGATTCAGCGAAGAAACAGAAGCGTTTACGCTTTCCTGATCCTGCGGATTGTCTGCGGCTTCTTTCGCCTCGCTGAGGGTTGTATTCAGCGTCTGCAGAGCGGCATTTTCGATATACGCGCTCAGATCCGCTTTTTCAATGTGACCAATCAGCCATGTCAGCAGCGTGACATCAATAGTCGCATCCGCTTCAACCAGACGATCGAATGCGGCACTCAGCTCGTCTTCCATCCGTTTGACCATTTCCGGTGTCGCGATTTCCGGAATCGTTTCCGTCACGGTGTAGTTGGGATATGTGCCGATCATCAGCATGATGTTCTTGGTCTGCACGTTCTGGCACGCTTCAAGGAAGCTCGCGAAACTTTCCGGTGTGTAGTCTTCCGCTTTTACAGCGTTGACGCGATCAAGCAGTGCGCGTACGCCCTCAAGCGAAACTTTCTCTTTGAGAACAACTTCGAAAGAGGCTTTGACATTGTCTGTATTGCTCGCGTTGGGCACCTGCGAAAGATCGAGAACGCCATCTACAACATATGTTCCCGGCTGTGCGAAATCAATTGCTTCAATCGCTTCTTCATTCCATGTCACCGGCACTTCTTTGACGTATGTATTGTCAAAGATGGCGCTGACGTTTGCGGGAAGAGTCACATCATCGAGGGTAATTTCGCCAGCAGTGCCTTTGAAGGCATCCAGCGCGCTGACGCTCGATACGTTGTAGATCGTTCCGGCTTCATTGACATCGCCGACCTTGCCGTCCGCTTCAAACAGCGCTGCGATCTCCGTTTCGCTGAGCGCCGAGGTACAGAGCGTTACGTCATCCATCAGTCCGGTGTATCCGCCTTTGTTTCCGGCTTTATGACGGCCAAGCAGCAGGCGCGGATCGCATCGGTCGTCCGCTTCCATCGTGATGTTCTTGCCGCCGACTTTGACACCGTTCTGATAGAGCGTCATTGTCGCTTTCTTCGCACTTGCATCGGTCACTTTTTGCGTCACCGCAAGGTGTGTCCATTCATTGGCGGGAATATTCGTGTTGGCGTAGTTGTTTTCAATGCCAAGATACGATCCCACTTTGCCCTGATACATAAACAGCCAGGGACGTCCGCCATTCGTGCCGGTCTGCTGAGCGAGAATGATCTGATCCGATCCCGCATTGACCGATTCGGGTTTCACCCACATCGAGAGCGTGAAGTCTTCATCGCTCTTGAGATGCGCGCTCTGATCAGCGGTTTTAAGCGGGGCGTAGACGCGAGTGTTCAAGCCGCGCAGCTTGAGCGCCTTGTCATGGCCGTCTTTTCCGTTTTCAAATGATGGAGCCTGTCCGTCATCGTACGTAATATCGAGTCCCGCTTTATGAGCGGTGTATACATCATCCAGCTGCCAAGAAGCGAACAGATTGGATTTGATATCCAGTTCTTCCGGTGCGGGCAGCGGCAGATAGTCAGGCTCGGAAGCCGTGATGTTTTCTCCAACTTCGATTTCCGTCACGCCGAATTTGCCCTGTGTCATATTCGCCTCTTTGATCACAAGACGGGTGTGGAGATTGTTTTCAACGGTCTGATCAAGCGTGATCGTCTTCGACTCAGCGACTGCCGAATCGCTCTGCCAGTTCAGGCGCACATCTTCTTTGATGGTTCTCCAGTTTTCACCGTCATCGGAGATCTGCACATCGACAAGCGTCGGCGCCATCGACTTCGCGTTCTGCGCGTGCATGACGATGGTGTTGAATTTTGCCGGTTTTCTCCAGTCGATATACAGCATCTGCGGCAGTTCTGCCTGTTCCATGTTTTCACCGGTGCGTGTCTTGCGTCCGCTGAGCATCGTCGTCGTCAGATCATTGTCGTTGAGATAGTTGGCTGGCGTTGCATCCCATTCCGTTCCGGAGAGGCCGAACAGCGAGATGTACGCCGCGTCGGACATGTTTCTGCCTTCCTGCATTTCCGGCAAATCCGGTTGTCCGATCTGCCAGTCGGTTCCGTTTTTCTTGAAGACACGGTAGTAGTCGATATCAAAAGTGCGCTCTTCCGGATGGTTCTTTCCATCGACGCTGCCGATCCAGCCGTTTTCATGATGGTTGATCGAGAACATCGGAATCATGCGGTAGTTGATCTGAATATTGTGCTTCCATAAGAATTCGCCATCCACATACAGCGAGAATCCCGTTTCGTCCCAGAGCAGACCATAGGTGTGGTAATCCTTGGACATATCTTCATCAAAGCGGAATTCTTTGGTCGCGTAGGTCATGCGCGTATCGCCCTTGGGATGAATGGTGAAATCGAGTGTGTAGTTGTCCAGGAATTCGAAGACATCGACTTCGCCGCGGTCAATCGCGTCGTCCTGCATGCCGATAAACCAGAAGGCAGGCGCTAGACCTTCGCCTTTGTTCTGCGAAAGGAACTTGCATCGTGTTTCGAAATAACCGTACTGCGTCGCACCCGCATCGCTGTAGGTCTGATGATTTTCAATTGGCGCTTCCGCTCCGCGGAAAGTATTCAGATAGTCTTTTCCTCCCGCCATGAATCCGGCAAACTTCGAGTTCCAGTTGTTTTTCTGCGATGTGTTGCTCCACAGATAGCGATCCGCTGCGGGCTGGTTTCGGGGACCGGAGAGTTTTTCCAGGTAGTAGGGCTGGAAGTTTTCTGCGTTCATGTCGTTTTCGCCGTTGACATAGATCTGCAAAGACTGGTTGTCCGCTCCATCCGCATCGATGAAGCGCGAACGTGTGCGCGTTCCGCTTTTTTCGCGTTTCGCTGTATCGCTCCACCAGGGCATGTAGTCCATCAGCCACATGTCGTTGAGCGTTCCGTTGAACTCGTCTGACAGTTCTTCGTAGTACGTGTAGTCGGCAGCGAGTTCAGCGGGAAGATCCGGACGAATCCCGTCGGCTTCATCCGCTGCGAAGACTAACGCGCTTTGAGGCATCAGGCTCGAAGCGCAAAGCAGTCCAGCAAGCATTGCTTTCTTGAATTTCATAGATTTTCCTCGTTCTTTTTCTCGATGATGGCAAATCAAGCAGCATTGCCATCTCTTGATTTTATGTACAGTCGACATAAATCAATGTTTATACCAACGGTAACAGAGGCAGAAGAATCGGTCTATAAAGATTGAATACATGCGGATAATCGGCGACATTTCGTCTTTGCAGGACATTTTAGCGACCTTGCAGGACACAGCATATATTTCGGGCATATAAAAGTCCCGACCTCATAAATCCGCATGCTCCTGCTCTTCATTTTTTGAATGCATGACACGTAAAAAAGCCGCCACG
>CAOKFJ010000023.1 GCA_948467695.1 uncultured Allobaculum sp.
CATTGGCCATCTGCTGTTTGCCACCCAGTTGGGCTCCAACATGAGTGTTGGCTATTCCAAGACCGTCAACGACAGCACTCTTGGTCTGTACAGCTTCAGCAAAGCCGCCAAAGAACTCGATGCTTCTCCGGCAGTGACGGTTTCCGACGATTCCGTTCGCGCGTCCAGTACCGTGGATGGCGAATTTGTCGCCGAACTCGAAATGGATGGACAGAAGACCGTTCGACCGCTTGTTGATCAAGCCGTTGTCTTTGCCGGTCTGAAAGAGAACACACCGTTTACGCTGCGTATTGTCAGCACGGATGGCGAACAGATGCTTAAAGCCAAATCCGGCACAACCGGCAAAGCGGATGTAACAGATGAAGCCGACTACGACGAACTCAACGACATGCAGAAAAAGATTCGCGAGCTTGCATCCCGCGATGAAAAGACCACCTGGCTGTTTATGGGCGACTCGATCACGCACGGCATTCTGACACAGGGCTATGATTCGACGATGCAGGTGTTCGAACACTACATCCATGAAGATCTCGACCGCCCGCAGGATATGATCATCAACACCGGCGTATCGAACGGCGATTTCGAAAACTACACCGCGAACGAAGCCGATCGCTACGACCGTTACAAAAACGAAACCGATGTTGTCATTCTGATGCTTGGCACCAACGACTCCGCCTACACCGGAAATGACTGGCGCTACACCAACTACAAGCAGAACCTGACCAACCTCGTCAAAAAGGTCAAAGCCAACGGTCAGGAAATGGTGCTTCGCGTTCCGCCGAAAATCTCGAGCGACGGCAACCGCACATGGCATGGTCCGCAGCTGGAAGAATTCCGCGGCTACATTTATGAAATCGCCGAAGAATACAACTGCATCGTTGCCGACCACTGGTCTCTTTTCGATGAAAAGATGAAATCCGATGAAACCTGCACCACCGCACGCGGTACCTGGTACATCCAGGATACGATCCATCCCGATGGACGCGGTCAGCTGGCGATGGCAAAACAGGTGATTCAGGAAATGGGTCTCTGGGACAAGAGCTCCACAGTCGCCCAGAAAGACTACCTGCCCGCCCGCACGACAACCGAATCAATCATGGATGTCGAAATCGTCTATGACGAAACAGCAGGAACTCTTTCCTATGACATTGCAGCGCTTGAAGATGCGATCGGACGGACAGCCGGCGAAGTGGTTCTTGAAGTGACAAAAGAGGGCGAGACCATCTCCAAAGAACTCATCCGCAAAGAAGATAAATCTCTTGGTTCGATTTCTGTCGATCTGCAGGATCTGAGCGGCGACGTGGAGGCGAAAGTCAAAGTCATCACCACCAACGCGCCCAAATCTGAATGTGTCGTCGCAAAGAAAACGGTAACGATCAAAGAAGAAAGCGCCGAACTCGATTACACCGCGCTTGGCAAAGTGATCGATGACATGAAGACGCTCAAAGGGGACGCGAACAGCGAACTGCCGGGTGCATGGAACGATCATCTCGCATCCCTGATTCAGGCAGGCGAATTCGCGCTGATGGGCGGCATGTTCGAAAATCAGGAACAGCTTGACCAGAGCACAGCTGCCTACGAAGCCATTTACGCTACAGCTGCAAAAGCAAGCGAAGGCTATAAAGCGATTGCTGCCGATAAAGACCTCGATCTTACCGGTTATACCGATGCCTCCGTATCGGCATACAACGCCGCAAAAGCTGCTCTTCAGGCAGAACTCGACAAGATGGCAAGCCTTGATGTCAGCGAAGCCGATCGCCTGATCAAAGCCTATGCCGATGCGAAAGCGGCTCTTGAAGAAAAAGCGCCCGAACTTGATATGACTGCGCTCAACACCGCACTTAACGGTATGAAGACACTCAAAGGCGATGCGAACAGCTGTCTGCCGCAGGACTGGATCGACTTCCTCGACCAGATGATCTTCATGACAGACGATGCGATCGCCAATGACGCATTCAAAACGCAGGATGATATCGACCGCTGGACGGCCTCTCTGGATTCTTTCCTGACAACAGCCAGCGCGGCAAGCGAAGCCTACAAAGCGCTTGATGCCAACAAAGATCTCGATCTTTCCGGCTATACGACAGAATCTGTCGCAGCCTACAACGCAGCCAAGACAGCACTCGAAACTGAACTGGCAAAAATGGCAGGACAGGATGCAGCGGAAACTAAGCGACTGACCAAAGCGTATACAGACGCCCGCGCGGCACTGGAAGAAAAAGCGCCCGAATTCAACCTTGACGAACTCAAGGCAGTCATTGCATCGACAAAAGATCTTGCCGGTGATGAAGCAAGCTGCCTGCCCGCAGACTGGGTAGACTATCTGAACATGCTTGTCATGGTCGGCGAAGGCTATATTGAAGATGGCTTTACGTCTCAGGAAGAAATCGACGAAATGACAGGCTCGCTCAACATGGTGCTGACGGTTGCTGAAAAAGCGAGCGAAGGCTATGCCGCTCTCGATGCCAATAAGGATCTCGATCTTTCGATCTATACGGACGAGTCTGCTGCAGCCTACAACGAAGCGAAAGCCGCTCTCGAAGCGGAACTGGCCAAGATGGCGAGTCTTGATGTGGATGCTGCCGATACACTGATCAACGCCTACTACGATGCATTTGAAGCGCTCCAGGAAAAAGCGCCTGAGTTCAATCTTGATGAACTCAACGCAGCGATTGCCTCTGCCAAAGACCTGGCTGCCGATGAAACAAGCTGCCTGCCCAAACAGTGGGTTGACTACCTCGACTTCTTTGTCATGATCGGCGAAGGCTCCATCGCGGAAGGCTTTGCTTCTCAGGAGGATATCGATACCCTTACCGCTTCCTTCAATGTCGTTTTGACAACTGCCGAAAAAGCTTCTGAGGGCTACACGGCTCTCGATGCCAACAAAGCGCTTGATCTGAGCCAGTACACAGATGAATCCGTTGCTGTCTACAATGAAGCAAAAGCCGCTCTGGAAGCCGAACTGGCGAAGATGGCTGATCTTGATGTGGATGCAGCCGATACGCTGATCAACGCCTACCTTGATGCCGTTGAAGGTCTTGATGAAAAGCCGGCTCCCGGATTCGATCTGTCCGAACTGACCAAAGCGGTGAATGATCTGAAGACACTTTGGAATGATGCCGGAAACTGCCTGAACGAAGACTGGATGCAATTCCTTGAAATGATGGTTCTCTCCGGTGAAGCTGCAATTGAAGAAAATGCCTTCGAATCGCAGGATGCCGTCGATCAGACAACACTTGGAATGAACATGATTCTCGATATCGCCTCCACCGCCAGCGAAGGCTATCGCGCGCTCGATGCCAACAAGACACTCGATCTCTCCATCTACACAGACGAGTCCGTCACAGCCTACAACGAAGCGAAAGCCGCGCTTGAAGCTGAACTCGCCAAGATGGCAAGTCTTGATGTGGAAGAAACCGATCGCCTGATCGCTGCCTACAATGCGGCCCGTGAAGCGCTTGAAGTAAAAGGCGGCGAAGTTGAAGTGGATCTGAGCATGATCACCTACCTGATCGGTGTTGTTGAAGATGCAGATCTGTCTCTTTACAAAGAGGAAGGCAAAGCTGAACTTGCATCTGCACTTGCCAATGCGAAAGCCGTTCTCGATTCCAAAGACCAGGCGGAAATCGATAAAGCCATGAACGATCTGCTTATGGCATGGCTTGACATGCGTCTGATTCCCAACGAAGAGATGCTTAAAGATCTCATCTAGCTGTAAATCAATTTTCCGCTCTCACTGTATCGTCTTAACTTGAGCGACAGATAATGCGGAGGATATAAAAACAGACTGAATCCCCGCTGTTTCTGCTTTCGAGGCAGATCAGTGGGGATTTTTGTCGTGTGTTCGAGAAGTTTCACATTACATGCCAAAGAGAGCGGAACGCTGTATCTAAGTATAATTTTCGCCAATAAATTACACTCGAAGACACATGAGAAAACTTCGAAGTGTAAAAAACGCCTCTTTTTTACACTTTGAAGTGGGAATATTCTTTGCTTGGGAAGACATCCTCAATTGAGCTTTAAGTGGGTTATAGATTTGCAGGTGTAATTTCTAGCGAAAAAATACCCTTGAAATTGCCTGGAATAGGTTCGAAGTGTAAAAAATCTATGTTTTTTACACTTCGATTACGCTTTTTCTTTTTCAAGTGTAAAAAAGCTCCTAAAATAAGACTTCAAATACTTAAAGCTTCTATTTCTGTATGGATAAAGATTGGAGGAAAGAGAGAATGAACTACAAACTGTTAAAGAATTGTTTTCATGATTCAAAAATTGATTATGAAGAAGAGTATACAAAGCGCTTTGAATCGATGGTTGCTGTTCATCTTCCATTTGCTGTGGGAGAGTATCAAGCTTTCTTTCTTAGAAATATCGAAGTCAGTGATCTGATCTATCAGATCCAGAAAGAGAATAAAAATATTGAGAAAAAGGCTGCTAAGTTGTCGGAGTATGGCGCTCTTAGAACTCTTCTGAACACTTGCCTTTTCAAAGAGATTGAACAAAGCAATGCAATGGAAGAAGTGCATAGTTCCAGAAAAACACTGGCACTGATGTCAAAAACAAGCGAACGAAAAAATACGTATGTTCGTTTTGCAGGACAGTTGAAACAGTATAGTGCGCTGCTGCGCAATTCGCTGACTGTTCCGACAGACAGCCTGGATATTCGAAGGATTTACGATGTCCTGCTGGCAGATGATATTCGTTTGGATGATCCTAGTAATTTACCGGATGGAGAGATTTTTAGAAAAGATGCAGTGTATGTGAATGGCGGACTGAAGAATATCCATCGAGGGATCTTTCCTGAAAAGGAGATTGTGCGTGTAATCGATGAAACATTGGCGACTCTTGAAAATACACTTTCTCCTCTTCGCGCAGCTGTCTTTCATTTCGTATTCGAATATGCTCATCCCTTTTACGATGGCAATGGACGAATGGGGCGCTTTTTAAGCACTCTGCAGTTGTGTGATGATTTTCATCTTGCTGGAGTTCTTCAGTTGTCTTTGAAGTTGAGAGAACACAGGCATGCATATTATGAAATTTTTAGAACTTGCGAAAATGCATTGAATCGAGCCGATCTGACGCCATTTGTATTGTTCTTTCTAACGCAGCTGCTGGAGGCGATGCGCGAAGGCAACGAAATGTTAGAGAAAAAAATAATTCTGTATGATGCGGGAATAGCAAGAATTGATCGGGAAGATCCTAAACAAGGAACTGAACATCATTTTATGACTCTGATGCTTCATGCGGCACTCTTTGAACCAATCGGGTTGCGACAGGCAGAAATCAAAGAAGCATTGAATTGTTCCGATTCTACGGTGAAAAAACTCATTGGAAAGCATCGGGATGATTTGTACATCGAAAAAGATGGAGCGTATTCTTTATACTCATTACATTATGATTATCTCAAATAAATGGATTGACTCGAGAATCGAGATAATGTTTTGGCTTGAGGATTGAAAGAGAATGAGGTTTTACGAAGGCGGTGGCTGTGCTTGAAGAGTCACCGCCTTTTTCTGATGCGGAATGCAGCGGCATGTGAGGCGATATGCAAACAAAAAGGCGGAAGACAGAGAAACTGTCTTCCGCTCATATGCAGAAAAATCAGATTTAAGGCGTTTCTTGTTTTACTGACGCATTTACTTTTACTGCGCTTTATTCATCAGTTCCTTGAGAAGTTCTTCGTCTTCTTTGTAACGGAGATCGAGAATCGCTTTGTTCAGATTTGCGCCGGAACCATTCAGTGTATCCTGATCGATTCCATCGCTATTGCCGTTTTCGATATCTTCAAGCAGACGGTTGGTTTCAGACAGGGCATTCTGGAAAGCTTCCTTGCCTGCGTCTTTGAACAGATCGAGATTGAACTCGGCCGCCACACCGGCAAGCCATTTTACCAGAGCGGTATCGAGGCTCACGTGTTCGCGACCTTCGGCGATGACGCGGATTTCCGCGGCGCTGCTCCATTCCCCCTGTGTTTCGGTCGGCGCGATGCGGATCGCATTGGCGCTGGACGCATCGAAGGTGACGATTTTCCATTCGCGGTCGTTTGCCCAGTCAAAGGACGCGGCTTCCGTCCATGTCTGTCCTCCGTCGCTGGAGAGCAGGATTTTTCCTTTAAGCAGGTTGCCGTGATCGCTCGAATCCTGACGCGGCAGAACGCGCACGCCTTTGATTTCGCGGATCTCATCCAGGTTGAGCTGGATCCAGCGGTCTTCAACGGGGATTGTTCCGGCATTGTATTTGGTATGCCAGATGGTGCCCTTGTTTCCGTCGAGAACATTTTTCGCCGGACCTTCGCTGCCGGTTGTCGAATGTTCGCTGCCTGCCGTAGCGCTCATGGTCGCGGGATCGACGGATTCATCGTTTCCATAGGCAACTAGACGAATGGTGTAAGTCTTCGAGGAAGCATTGCGTTCGGAACGCACCTGAAGACGTACTGTCTGCTCTTCATACGGCTTGTCGAGCGTGACGGAAATAGACTGTCCGGCTTCGACTTTTTCACGATCATAGTAGATGGTCGCTTTTTCGCCATCTGCTGCGGGCGTCAGTTCAACGGTTCCGCCGTCAAGAGGAAGATTGATGGTGTAGTCGGTAAGGGCGGGATCAAAGGATTCATTGAGCGTGCCGCCTTTGACATCAAGAGACGCCATATCGCAGTTGCGGTCGATATCGGAGAGATCAGCCGCGTTTTCTTTTGTGGAAATCCACTGAGGCGAGCCAGCTTTGATGGTCTGCGTTTTTGTACCGTCGTAGAAGTTTACGTCGACAGCGCGTTCGCTCATCACCTGAACGCTGACATTGGAGACAACGTCTTCTGCAGGTGTGATGACAAGCTTGCCATCCGCCTCTGCAACGGAGCAGTTGAATGCTTCAAATGTGCCGTCTTCTTTTTCAAAGACATAAGCTTTGGTCAGAGCGACTTCGCCAAGCGCTTTGAAGACTTCGTGCACGTCGTTGTCGCAGCAGGCGCCCTGTGTGACTGAACCGCCCATATTGGTATAGCCGGGAACCCATGTATCTTTGGGCGCTTTCCACCAGTAGGAGATCATCGGAACGTACTGTTCACCGATGGTTCTCTGTTCATGTTTGCCCACGATAACGTCGTCGTGGGATTTTTCTTCATCTTTGACGAAGAATTTGGTGACACGCTGCGGATCGGGGATGAATGCCCAGTTGAGCTTTCCGTCATAGCCCATCAGCTGCGCGCAGGAGCCCATGGTGTTCATGCCGCGTTCAAGGTATTCGGTGTTGCCGGTCAGTTCATACAGATTGAACAGGCCGTAGATGTTCCACGCTGTCCAGCCGTGCGGAGAGTTCATCATGTTGGGCGCGGAACTGGTCAGTTTCATCTCCACGTCGTATTGCGCTTCCCAGAAACGGAGCGTTCCGCCCGACATGCGGGAGTCAGGGATCTGTGTCTGTTCATGCGAAGTGTGGCGATCCATATATTTCACGGCAGCGTCGGTGTATTTTTTGCGTTCAGCGCTTCCTTCAGGGAACATGAGCGCAAATTCGGAAAGCTGCGTGATGGAGCAGGAGTTGGCGCCGTCTTCATACGTGCCCTGACCTTCGGTATCGAAGTTGCCGTCAACGCGGACGAGTTTGTCCATTGCTTTGGTCAGCGAATCCATGTGCAGATCATAGCGTTCTTTGTAGTAGGCGCGCGTATCGGCATCGAGGGATTCATCGTTCATCAGACGTTTTTCGACATGAACGAGTTCCATGATGGATTTAGCGGGATAGATTACGGAGGTGTAGTCGGTTCCGCCGTTGTAGTAGCCGCCGTCGGCTTTCTGCTTGCTCATCAAAAAGTCGGCGAGGTGTTCGGCTTTGGCGAGCGCTTCTTCATTGCCGTTCGATTCATACTGGTCGACGAAAATGCCAAGTGTGGTCGAATGGTTCTGGATGCGGTTTTCCCAGGAAGTCGGATTGCCGGATTCCATGTCGTACATCAGCGGATAGATTTCATCCCAGTTGTCATCCACCTGTTCGTCCCATTTTGCATCCGGGAAGTACTTGCGGGCAACGTACGCGGAGTAGAAGCCATAGTAGGTTTCCGCATGGCTCGAACCTTTCTGTCGTGCTTCAACAGAAGCTTCACGGGCTTTCTGGATATACCAGGACCAGTCGTTGCGGATCGAAAGCATCATTTCCGCTTCGTAGCCTGCTTCGTTGATAGCTATGACTTTGTATGCGCCGGCTTCTTTGCCTGCGGCATCAAAGGAAGCGGTGTATACCCCATCGCTGGCTTTTGTCACTTCGAGTGTGGATTCTTTGCCATCAGGCGCGGTGATATGAAGAACATTGTCTTTGATCGGCGATGCGGAGCGCAGTGTGATGGCGCTCTTTTCGCTGTCAGCCATGGTGTAGCGGTCGGCGTCGAATACCGGAACGGTTGTGCCTTTCGCAATGACAGGTTTGATTTCATCAATCGCGTTCAGTTCGCTTGCGGGCTGCAGAGCGATGGTCCATGTTTTTTCTTCATTGGCTTCAAGATGATCGAGTCCCTGCGGGTGGCGCTCAGGCAGATCGCCGGACTGGAGAACATCGAGAGAGGCGGAGTAGATGCGGTGCTGACCGCTCTGGTAGTCGAGGGTGTAGCTTGCAACAGGCGCGTCAGTCGCAAATGTCATCAGCATGCCCGAGGGAGAGGAGAAATAACCCCACGCGTGCGTTTTTTCGCAGCGCATCAGTGTTGGGAACAGCTGATAGTTGTAGTCGGGATAGCGTTCGAGATAGGTATCAAAGCCCATCTGGAGAGAAGCCTGATCGATTGCCTGGATTTCGTCTTTATTGTTTTTCAAAGACGCTTCGATGATCAGCTGTCCTTCGTCATTGAGTTTGTATGCAAGATTGACGGCAACATCCGCGCCGTTTGCGGTGTATTTGCCAGTGTAGACAATTTGTCCGTTTTCATCGGCGTCCGCGGCGTTCATCGAGACGCGCTTGCCGTTGATGCGCCAGCCAAAACCGGAGTACTGGTCGTTGCGCACAGGAATTTCAAGCATTTCGCCGCCGATGCGGGTTTTGAGGGCATTGATATTGCCGCCAGTATGATCGACAACCCAGTTTTCGTTATGGATCGTTTCATCTGTATTGGCAGGTTCAATATCCGAGAGTGTCACCGCGCTCAGGTTGATGTTGCCCCATTTGGCATCGTAGGCTTTTGTGACTCTGACGCGCAAAGAGACTGTGTCGTCTGCGGAAACGGTCTGATAGACAAGCGAAGCCATCTGATAAACAGTGGTATCGGGAGTGGTGTTCGAAGAACCGAATTTTGTCGAGTACTGCACTTTGTCATTGACGAGAATTTCAATAACGCCATCGGCAGCCCATGCGCCCGCATATACATTGACATAACGCGGTGCTGTCGAGGCAGGCAGGTTCATGGTCATGGATGTGCCTTCATGTTCGAGAACAGTCGCAAGATGACTGTCTTCAGCGCTGGCTTGTGTTGTGCCGTCTGTCCATGAGAAGGCGGTTTTCGCTTTTTTGGCGATCTGGTTCTGAATGGTTCCAGATGGAGTGATGTCTGTGATCAGCGGTGTCGAGGCGTTCTTGCGTTCAACTTTGGCAAGATCAAGATTGTTGAAATACACCCAGTCGAGCAGTCCCTGATCGGACAGGTTTGCGGCAGCCGGTGCGGATTTGATTTTTCCTCCGGCGATGCTTCCATCATCTTCCACGCGGGCTGTACCGAGCGTAATGGCGCCGATGTTGATGTTGCCCCATTTCTGGTCGTAGACTTTGCCGACTTTTACCGTGACATTGACCATGTCGCCATCGCTGTCGGTATGGAAGTTTGTGCGCAGCACATTGTATTTTGCGGGAGATCCGGCTGTGGTGTCGGAGGAACCGAACGATTTTTTGAGGATTTCATTTCCGTTGACGGACATCGTCACTTCAATATCGGCTGCCCAGCATCCGGCATAGATATCCAGATACTGCTCCGCGGTTGAGCCGGGCACGCTGAAAGAGAAGCCATTGTTCGCGCCGGTGAAAACAAGCGCGTCATGCTTGCCTGGTTTGGAGAGCATGGTATCCGATCCGTCGGAATAGACAAACTCGGTTTTATGGTTGGTGGTGACATAGTCCTGCTTGCCGATCAGAGTCATTTCGCCAAGTTTGCCTTCCGGAACGTTTTTGCGGGTAAATCCAGCAAAGTCGGTATTGTCCATGCAAAGCCAGTCGATGTCGCCCTGCTTGGTCAGATTGACGCGCGAGGGAGATTCTTCGACAACAGCGGTAGCGTATTCGGTTTCCGTGCCATCGGAAAAGTCCTGAGGCGCATCAGATACGGCAACAGCCTGAATGCTGTGGTTGCCGTAGACACTGTCAGCAACCTCAACGGTTTCGATCACGACGCGAACGGTGTCGTCAGCAGAGTCGGTGTGATAGTGGAACTGTGTAAGGTAGCTCTTGGCGCCTTTGCCGGTGGACATGGAGCCATGCGTGTTGGTGTAGTATTCAACGTCGTTGATGAATACGCTCAGTTTGATCTGCGAAGCCCAGCTGCCCGTGAAGATGGACACATAGGTTTCTTCGGTGCGTGCGGGGAGCGTGAATTCGCTCTTGCCGCCGATTTTGTTGATGACCTGCCCTTTGCGGTTGTTTTCGGGCGCACCGGTGTAGACAAAGTTGGTGTCGGTATCGGTCATGATCTGGGCAATCGTGCCGCTCATTGTCACGGACGAGATCAGACCTTTTTTTGCTCCGGCCCATTTGGACTGGTCTTTATCGCAGGCATGGAACCAGTCGAGATTTCCGGCAGCTTCCAGGTCAGCGCTTTGCGGAGCGCGCTTGACGCTGCCGACTGTCGTTTCTTTTGTTTCTTCTTTGGCAAGGACGATCTGGCCTGTCATCTGCGGCAGCGCGTTAGGAATAATCATCGCTGCGGCAAGCAGAGCGGCAGATGCCCTTTTCATAAAGCGTTTTTTCATTTCTCTCTTCCCTTTTTCTGTTTTGTCCGGCAGGGATTCCGGATTCTTTTCTTCTTTTGAAAAGTGAAGCAAAATGATGCGCAGCGTTTTCAGGCAAGTTGCCCACCCTTGAAGAAAACGCTTTCATCCAATTTTATATAGCCCCACAGATTGGCGGGAGTCTATAGGTGAAGACGATAAAAACAATCGATTTGCCGAAATCCGACAAACGATAGATTGCTTTTTAATGTGATGCCAAAGAAAGCAGATGTTCTAAGAGATATAGAACGTGTGAAACGGAAGTAAAGAGATAAGGAAATGTTTGACTGACATGGTTTTATGCATAGACAGTTGTAGTTTGAAAGCGGATTTGCGCAGTCGTTCATTGCGGCATTTATGCGGAATCTGATACGATCACTGTGCATTTTTAAACAGCGCATCAACGTATGACCGGCAGGCTGAAGCGCATGCCGGCGATGCGCCGTATAATACAGAAAAAGACTCGAAACCGAGTCCAAGGGGAAAACAGAATATGGCATTGCGAACGGATATCCTGACATGGTCCAAAGGGGATCTGATGGAAACGTACTGGAAGGTGTTCTTCAAAAGACAGAACACGACAAGCGGATGGAAAAGAGATCTGTACACGATCTTTCTCAACCGCAGCGCACGCAAACATGGGGGATATATCGGAAAAGATACGACGTTTGCGTCAAGACCGCGTCTTCCGCATGGTCTGCATGGCATTTACATTTCCAGATATGCCGCGATTGGCGAAGAATGCTGGATTTATCAGAATGTCACGATTGGCGAAGTGAATGGAAAAGCGCCTGTGATTGGAAACAATGTATTCATCGGTGCCAATGCGGTGATTGTCGGCGACATCAAGATTGGAAACAATGTGACGATCGGAGCCGGCGCGCTGGTGGTCAAGGATGTGCCGGACAACGCCAAAGTGCTCAGCCAGCCCGCGCGAATTGTGCTTTGCGAAACGGATGAAGCAAAGAAAGCAGAGATCGATAAAATGGAAGACGTACATGTCCCTGCAGCGCGAAAACCGCGTACTGCAGCACCGAACAAACCGTATCCGCATGATCTTGATGCGCTTGGGCATGTCAAATCGAATAAAGCGGAAGAAACAGACAGGACATTCGAACTTCCGCATATTCCGGACGCTGAATAATCGCTGATACGTGACAATTTCAAAGATGCGCAGAGAGCAAAAGGCAGTCTGTGCGGGAAAAGAGGAAAAAAGATGAAAAAGATTTCCATTACCGAACTGGAGGGTTTTCAGATCGGACAGGCGCAGGACCGCGAAAACGGAACCGGTGTAACCTGCATTTT
>CAOKFJ010000024.1 GCA_948467695.1 uncultured Allobaculum sp.
TAAGTATCCGTCTAAATCCACGTTTTGGCATTTGGGGGGCCTTTCATATTATCTAGACAGGACGCCTCCCTGCGGACGCGTCGAATCGTCGCTGCGGATCTATTTCTTTTTGTAATTCAGCCAGAGCGCATCCCCTTCAAGCGGAAGGGCTTTGACGAGCTGATACGCCGTACAGGTCAAATCGTCATCACGCATCGCTTCAAAGATGGATGGCGTTCCGTTCTCTGCACTCGCCAGCGGAGCAACGACAATGCTGAGCTCGTCGATCAGATTTTTTCGCGCAAACGACCAGTCGCACTTTCCTCCTCCGGCAATCATCAGACGTTTGATGTGCCATTTGGACTCCAGCTTTTCAAGAACGTCCTGAAGATCCAGCTCATCGCTTCCGCCGAAAATCCAGGAAACACCGCGTGCGCGCAGATGATCGAGATATGCGCGGGACACCTTTCCGGAGAGAACCTGAATGACATGCGCTGCCGGACGGCCTTTTTTGGAAACACTGCCGCTGTCGAAGTCCAGTGTGCCAAGCGGATCAAGAGAAACGAGATAGTTTTGCGCGTGATCATCCGCCACATGGTCTTCAAAATGATTCAGACATTCTGCATGCGCATGCGGATACATACCATCGCAGAACCCTTCCGCCATCGTGGTCTGTCCGTACAAAGCCGCATCGCATTTCAGTTCGCTGCGAAGACGTCCATACGCGCCTAGAGCCGCCGTCGCATGGGGATCCGCAAAAAACGGACCATCAATTCTGCCGTTCAGATCGGCAAGAATATGGAGAATCACATGTATGGATTCAGACATTCGTATCACCCTTTCTCTGGTTCATCCAGAACGCGACCGCGCGTTCGACCCAGCCTTCATGATCTGTTCCAAGCGCGAGCGAAAAGCCATGACTCAAGCCTGGATAGATTTCAATCTCGCTTGGAATCCCCAGCCGGTTGAGCGCATCGCTTCGCTGTTTCATCACGCGGCTTGAAGCGATTCCATCGCTCGTGCCCACATTCATCCATGTCGGCACATCCTCCCTGCTCACTTCGCGAAGTCCCGTGTACTGGATGATATCGGCAGCAGGTTTTGGATATCGGCCCGCGCCAAATGCCGCCGTTCCCATCTCGGATACCCAGGCGCTCATTCTTCCGCCAGCCGATCCGCCCCACAAAGAGTATCCCTGGGGATCGACCTTGAGCTCATTCGCATGGTCAAAGACAAACGCAATGGCGCGCGAAAGATCTTCGCATGCGCTCTGCGCGCCCGGTCTGTAAATCAGCGCAAAGGCATTGTTTCCCGTTCTGGAAATTTCAAGTGCCTGCGGGAAGCTGTCGTGAAGCGCGGCGACATAGGCGAAACCGCCCCCCGCGCTGACAATCGCAAAAGGCGCGTTTTCTTTTCCCCGAAAGAAGAAAAGACCGGTATTGCGCAGATCGGGATTTCTCTGCATCTCCTGTTCCGTATAGATCGGATAGAAAATCTGTTCTCCCTGCTCCGCCTGCGCTTTCAGAGAATTGAGAATCTCGACGCTTTTGTCGCCGCTGACCAGCGAATACCAGGCAAAATCCAGCGACCCCAGCGTTGAGCCGTACATATAGCCCTGATCGACAGGAAAGAGAAGCTCTCCAAATCCCGCAAACGCAGGATCGCGTTTCACTTCGCTGACTGTTGTGGATGTCGTAAACGGATGCGATGCGGATGAGGCGTCTGCTGTCTGTTCTGCTGCTTTTTTCGGTTTCTTCGCTTTTTCCGGTCCGGCAAGCCATTTCAGACCGTTATAGAAATAGGTCACCATCGCTTCTCCATCATGCGAAAAGCCTTCCCGAAGTCGAAAGGCGACATTGCCGCTGGTTCCGTCTTCTGACTCATGGTATGGATATCCGTGATTCTGCATATTTCTGATCTGCGCTGTGAACGACTGCGCCGCGAAATCCTCGCTGCCGGTCATTGCGTAAATAAAGAAATCCTCTTCATCCAGACCATTGTCTTTCAGTTCCTGTTCAATCGTTTTCGGATCAACCGAACAGTTTCCGCTGCTTGGCATGAAGCCATGAATATAGCCAAGCGCCTGTTCAAATACATGCCACGTGGTTACCGATCCCATAGAGAAACCGCCGAAATACCAGTGGTCGCGCGACTGGCGAAGATCTTCGTCCTGAGCAGATTCTGCCCAGGTGGGATAGTTTTTCGCTACAGCCGGCATCAGATCGTTTTTCAGTTCATTCGGCCACCGTGCTGTCAGCTGCAGCGCAAGGCTGTAATCGGCGCTGTCCTCTTCGCTTGTGTTGTTGTAGGTTGGACAGACGATAATCACCGGATCGATTTCACCGTTTTCAATCATATGATCGACGATGTTTTTCATGTATCCCGGTGACTGCGGTGTCCCCAGTATCGTTGTCTGATTGCTCCATCCGCCATGCATGAGAAAGACCACATCGTACTTTTCATTTGGATCCATTCCATAGGGCACATAGACGATGGCTTCCTTTGTCAGCGGCGTGCGTTTTGAAGCATATGTTTTTGACTCCCATGTGGAATACGTCAGCCGCTCAAGTTTTCCCGAGTGATCCGCGCTTTTCAAATAGGAAGCGGGAACATCCTCAATTGATTCGGGAATTCTATTCACTGTCATTGAATTTGCGCCGACCTGGTTCCTTCAAAGTTCTTTTGCCCAGTCGCGAATCATCTGTTCGGATTCAATCAGACTGCTTCTCGAGATGGAAAGCGCATTGTCTTCATCCGTATCGGCATATGTCGAAAGCGTATCGAGAATGCCTGAGAATCCGCTTCCTCCATGCACGACAACCGGCACGATTGTTTTTCCGTTCCAGTCTTCATTTTCCAGGAAGGTATACAGCGGCATCGGCAGATCCGCCCACCAGTTTGGCGTCACAAGAATTACGGTGCTGTATTTGGAAAGATCAGGAATCTCTTTCAGTTCGGGATGATAACCTTCGTTCTGTTCGTTTTTCGCCTGATCGACGAGTTCATCGTAATCCACCGGATACGCATCGGCGGCTTCCAGGAAAATCTGATCCGCTCCAAGTTCATCCGCGATCAGACCGGCTGTCCATGCGGTATTGCCTTCAAGATTTCCGTTTTCAAGAACAATAGAAGCCGAGGTGTCTGTATCGGTTGTTCCCATGCCGGTCACCGGCCATGAATAGGAAACGACAACTGTTCCTTCCGCATCTTGTGCCTGTTTCGAGGAGTCAGCCGTACGGTTTGATGAGGATGCCTGATCAGGAGCATCCGGCATTGTCGGCTCAGCCGAACTTTCCGGTTCTGCCTTCGAAACACTCGAAAGCGTCGAGTCAGCAGAACTTGAAGCGGTAGTGGATGTGCCGCCCGTGCAGCCTGCCAGGCTTGCGATCATTGCGAAAGCGAACAGCAGATTTCTTTTTTTCATTTGCAGTCCTCCAGAATGCTGCGAACATCGTCGCGTGTCAGAACGACAGGTCCTGTCGTAACAATTGTGGTTGTATCAGCGGTCTGATCCAGAATTTCATCGGTAATCTCGACTTTGCTGCGCAGTTCATCAAGTGTTCTGGGCAGTCCGCATTCGCCCAGGAAATCATGGAGAATGCGAAGACCATCCTCAATCACCTGCTGCTCGTTTTCACCCTGCGCTCCAAAGACTTCCCTGAACATGCGGGCGAGCTTCTCTGGCGCATCATTGCGAATGTGGCGGATATACGCCGGTTCAATGACCGCCAGTCCCTGTCCGTGGTTGCAGTCGGTGAACGCGCCAAGCTGATGCTCGATCATATGCACCTGGAAGCAGGTCGGCTTGCCGATCTTGAGAATGCCGTTTTCCGCCATCGCCGAATCCCATTCCAGATTGGCTCTAGCCTGTTCATCGTTGATGTCAACAAGCAGTCTGCGCATGTTGGCAATCGTGTTTTTCATCACCGCAATCGACAGATCATCGGTAATGCACAACTCGCCAGAGTTTCCCAGATAGCTTTCGAGCGCATGGCAGAAGGTGTCATACGCGCCGGAGAACACCTGCATGCGCGGAACAGTCAGCGTGTAGTCGGGATCGAGAATCGCAAAACGGGGCGCTTTGGCAAACACACCGGTTTTGGTATTCTCCTCTTCATTGGTGATCACCGCACCGCCATTCATTTCCGCGCCGGTTCCCGATGCGGTCACAATCGCGCCAAGGCGAATCGGTTCTCCTGCCGGAATGCGATGCTCATGAACAAAAGCGTTCCAGTAGTCTTCATCGCATACCGCCTGAGCGGCGATGATTTTCGAGGCATCGATGACGGATCCTCCCCCAAGAGCAAGAACGTAATCCACATCGTTCTCTCTGGCGATGGCTGCGCCTTCTTTTACCTTTGTCCAGGTCGGGTTGGACGGAATGCCGTCGAATTCCACAATTTCGATGCCTGCCTCACTGAGAATCGAGCAGATCGCATCGAATACACCGGTCTTCTTTACCGATCCTTTTCCGGTGACACGAAGAATTTTCTTTGCGCCTGAAAGAGCGCTGATCAAATGTTTTGACGCGGCGTTCTTTCCGAAATACACCGTTGTCGGATAGGAATATACAAATTCATTCATCGTTCTGAATCCTTTCTGCTGCACTGCATCCTTTGAAAAATCAGAATTTTCCGCGACTGAGCGTCGAGAAAATTCTGATCGTATCAAAAACAGTGCAGATGCTTATATGGTTTCCTGTTTTCTGCGCATTGCGCCAAAGCTATTTCTGACCATCCACATCCGGAACCATCAGCGCATATTTGGCGAGCAGTTCGGGTGTGCTGGTGTAGTAGTGCTTGTTCTGGTTGAGCGCTGCGATTTCCTTCATTTCTTCATCGGTCAGCTCAAAATCCCAGATATCGAAGTTGGAACGGATATGATCCGGATTTTTCGAACCGGGAATCACGATGTTTCCATCCTGCACATGCCAGCGCAGAATGATCTGCACATTGTTCTTTCCGTATTTCTGTGCCAGGCGGGTGAATACAGGCTCTTCAATCAGTGCGCGGTCGCCATGTCCAAGCGGATACCATGCCTGGGCGATGATGCCTTTTTCACCAAGATATTGTTTGAATTCGGTTTCCTGGTTGTAGGGATGAATTTCCATCTGCAGCACACACGGTTTGATTTGGGCAAATCCGAGCAGTTCTTCAACCTGCTCCTTTTTGAAGTTGGAAATGCCGATCGCTTTGATCTTTCCTTCTTTTACGCCTTTCTCAAGCAGTTTCCATCCGGATTTCCAGTTTCCTGCCGGCTGGTGCAGAAGCATCAGATCGATGGATTCAACCTGCAGACGATCAAGGGTCTTATCGACCGCGTTTTCGTCTTCGTAGAAGCTCGGCCAGAGTTTGGTTTCAATGAAGATTTCATTGCGGTCAATGCCCGATTCCTTCACGGCTCTGCCGACGGCTTTTTCATTTACATAGGCATTTGCGGTATCGATCAGTCGATAGCCGTCTTTCAAAGCGGCAAGGCACGCGTTCTGCGCTTCGTCCGGCTGCAGAAGGAAAGTTCCAATGCCTTCCATCGGCATCATGGCGCCGGTATTCAGTTCAACATATTCTGTTTTCATTTCATTCACCTCAATGTCATCAGCAGAGCTTTTGTTCTCTGCTTTCTTTACATCCTGATTTTTGCACGAAAAAAAGACCGGCAGAATCACCGATCCGTTATGACGATATTCCAAAATGTTAAAAGCTTTACGCAGTACAGCCATCACAGTCGCTCACATCCCGCACGGCGGCAAGAAAACGGCTGACCGCACCGGTGGGCGCATTGCTGTGGAGAAACCCATACGTGATTCGTGCATCCCAGTCGGTGCCGACGATGCGAAGCAGCGGGTGGATGCCATTCCAGATATTGAAGGCGACGACCAGCTTATTCTCGTTTACCGCCTGCAGAAGCACCTCGGGCGTGTAGAAATCAAAGGTTTCCAGTGATGCCTGGCATTCCTTTTCCAGATGCGCGCGCAATGCATCCGTCGCCGCTGTCCATCCATTGGCGATGCAAAGCACCGTTTCGCCCTGCAGATCCTGGCTCGATACGCTTTCCTTCTGCCACAGACGATGTCCGAACGGAATGCCGATACCGATCGGGCAGGAACAGATCGGCAGTCCGCTGCAGGCACGCAGATCCAGAAGCGTCTGATCGAAGAACCCCGCAACGACATCGATCTCATCGCCAAGATTGGCAAGAATCTGCTTCGCCCGGTTTTCCTGATTTTCAAAGGGAATCAGGCGGAAACTCAAATCCGAAATCGCCGGCTGAATCTTCGGCCACAAATCCGCCAGAAGAGCGGGAGGCGTCAGTGGAGAAGTGCCGATGCGTATTTCGCCAAACAAGCCATTATGCGCGTTGTTCACACGCTCCATGGCGTGGGCGCAGTATTCCTGAATGCCTTCCGCCTCCGCCTGCAGCTGTTTTCCCCCATCCGTCAGAACAAGTCCGCGGTGTGTGCGAATAAACAGCGGAAGCCCAAGATCGCGTTCAAATGCAGTGATCTGCTTCAGAACGCCTGCCGGTGTGACAAACAGTTCTTCTGCAGCTTTGGAGAAACTGCCCGTACGGGCGCATGTCAGAAAAACATCGATGCGATTATCGTAAAGCATATTCGTTCCCTCTTCTTTCCAGACCAGCGGCAATAAACCATTTCAATTTTATATCTTCCATACGGCTTTCTTTGTCATAAAACAATCCTGAAAACAGATTTTTTACGAAAATTCTCCATCAAAAAGAGCAGTCATACCATTCAGACTGCTCTTTTCGTCATCTTTTATTTTCTAGTCGCTTAAATCTTCGCCATTGGAAGCAATGACTTTTTTATACCAGTCAAAGGACTTCTTTCGGGAGCGCTCCATGGTGCCGTTGCCGGCATCATCGCGGTCCACGTGAATGAATCCGTAGCGTTTGGACATTTCTCCGGTAGATGCGCTGACCAGATCGATGCAGCCCCACGTTGTGTAGCCAAGCAAAGGGATGCCGTCCAGTTCCACCGCATCCTTGAACGCCTGGATATGAGCCCGCAGATAGGCAATGCGGTAATCGTCTTCAACGGTTTTACTGCCGTTTTCATCCACGATCAGCTCATCCCTTGCGCCCAAGCCGTTTTCCACAATGAACAGTGGCTTCTGGTACCGATCGTAAAGGGAATTCATCGTAGTGCGCAAACCTAAAGGATCAATTGCCCAGCCCCAGTCGCTGCTTTTCAGATAGGGATTTCGAACGCCCTTGAACGCATTGCCCACCGCTTCGCCCGCATCATCCCGGGTGGTAACGCACCGCGAGGTGTAGTAGGAAAAGCTGATGAAATCGACCGGGTTGTCTTTGAGCAGTTTTTCCTGTTCATCGGTCATATGCAGATCCAGATCCATCCGTCCAAAGAGCTTTTTCGCATAGTTGGGATACGCGCCTCTTGCCTGCACATCGATAAACATCAGGTTTTCATGCTCTTTCTGCTTTGCCAGAAAGACATCTTCGGGCATTGGGCAGTACGGATAGAATTCGCCGGCAGCGACCATGCAGCCAATCATGTTCTCCGGATTGATTTCATGACCGATCTTCACCGCCCAGGCGCTCGCAAGCAGTTCATTATGCGCCGCCAGATACTTCGCCTTTTCCTGATCTTCCCCTTCTTCAAACTCCAGTCCGGCACCCATAAAGGGAAGATGAAGAATCATATTGATTTCGTTGAAGGTCAGCCACCATTTCACATAGGGACGAAAGCGGGTAAACAGCACATGACAGAGCCGCTTGTAAAACTCGATCAGCTTCGGATTTTTCCAGCCGCCATAGTGTTCGATGAGATACATGGGGCAGTCAAAATGGGTAATGGTGACCAGAGGTTCAATGCCGTATTTATGCAGTTCTTTGAATACATTTTCATAAAACTGCAAACCCTCTTCATTGGGCTCTTCTTCATCCCCTCTGGGAAAAATCCGGCTCCAGGCAATGCTCATGCGATAGACCTTGAAACCCATCTGCGCAAAAGCCGCAATATCTTCTTTATAGTGGTGATAGAAATCCACGGCTTCGAGCGCCGGGAAATAGTGTTCATCATCGATTTCATGAATATAACGGATGCCCCGCATCACAGCCCCTCGCTCGGGACCGTGAGGAATAACATCCACATTGGCAAGACCTCTTCCGCCTTCGTTCCAGGCGCCTTCTACCTGGTTGGCTGCGGTAGCTCCGCCCCATAAAAAGTTATCTGGCAGACTCATCGGTTCTTCCTCCTATTGTCTGTATCGTTTTAAAATCCCTGGCAGGATTTGTTCTCTAAAACACCGCCATTCCCGGCGTTTAGATTCCGGGAATGGCAGCAGAGTTCATTTACGCTTTAGTGAAAGGCACGAATAATGGAAGTGCCAGCTTTGGTGGAACCGGAAGCAGACGCCACAATGTCAGCATAGTCATTGGAATTGGTTAAAAGCACCGGTGTCACCACATCATAGCCTTCCGCCTTGACGGCAGCCAGATCCACTTCAAGAATCGGATCACCGATTTTCACTTTATCTCCGGCTTTGACCAGGGCGTGATAATGCTTGCCCTTGAGATTGACGGTATCGAGGCCCACATGAATGAGCACTTCCGCTCCATCGTCGCTTTTCAAGCCGATGGCATGTTCGGTATTGAAAACCATTACCACTTCTCCGTTTACAGGAGAATGGAAGGTGTTGTCTTCCGGAATGATAGCCGCGCCCTTACCGAGAATCGCCTGTGCAAAAGTCGGATCATTTACATCGGAAAGTTTGACGAGCTGTCCGTCAACCGGAGCAGCGATTTCAATGCTGGCGGAAGAAAGGGAAGCAGAAGCTTTCTGGTCTTTATTTTCTGTATTTTCTTTTGTGTCGTTTTTAGCAGGATCGAGTCCTTCTTTTTCATCTTTGAAAAGAACAAGCGTCAGGATGAAGGATGCCGCAAAAGCAATGGCAGCACCGATAACAGCGTTGATCAAATCGGTAAAGCCGTCGCCGCCGATGTAGCCCGGGAGTGTCATCAGTCCGGGAGATCCTCCGGCATAGTTGCGGACGCCAAACAGACCGACATACAGACCGCCCACAGCGCCGCCGGCGCAGGCTGCCGCAAGAGGCGTTTTAAAGCGCATGTTGATACCGTACAGAGCGGGTTCGGTAATGCCGCAGACCGCGGTGATGCCGGCAGAGAATGCCAGTTCTTTGACTTTCTGTTTCTTGGTTTTCAGACCTACCGCAAAGGAAGAAGCGCCCTGCGCGATGTTGGAGCAGAGGTTAGCCGGGTACACGAGTGTATCGTAGCCGGTTGTCATACGGTTGTTGATGCCGATGGGGATAATGCCGTAATGAGTACCGGTCATAACCAGCAGCGGGAACAGTCCGCCAAGCAGTGTCGGCACGAGCCAGGATGCATAAGTATTGAGCATGTTGATGGCATCGGCAACCCATGCGGACAGAATGAATCCTACAGGTCCGATCACCAGCAATGTCACTGTGCCGGCAACCAGAATGGTCAGCAGCGGTTTGGTGAAGAATTTGATGGCTTTGGGCGATACTTTGTCAGCCAGCGGCTCCACATAGCTCATGAACCATACAGCCAGAATAATGGGGATAACCGAACTGGAGTAGGTAGCGTTGTACAGAGGCATGCCTAAAAAGCGGATCGCTTCTCCAGTTTCCCGCGATGCAGCCACCATGCTGACGAAATTGGGGTGGAGCAGAATTCCTCCCAGCATCATTGCCAGGTAGGGGTTGGTTTTAAATTTCTTGGCAGCCGAGTTGGCCAGCAGAATCGGCAGGAAATAGAACGCCGCGTCTGCCATGAAGTTGATGATCTGGTATGTCTCGGACGTATTGTCCAGCCAGTGAAAAGCGGTGCACAGCGCCAGAACCGCTTTGAGCATACCGGCAGCGGTAATTGCCGGCAGAACCGGAGTGAAGATTCCGGTGATGGTGTCGATAATTTTTGCGCCGACGCTTTTCTTTTCTTCTTCACTGCCGCCCGCGTTGCCTTCGTCGAGTTTGACGATGTCCATAATCGGACGATAAACGTGGTTTACATCATTTCCAATAATAATCTGATACTGTCCGCCGTTGGAAACCACGCCCAGCACGCCGGGGGTTTCTTTGAGGACATCGGTTTTCGCGAGACTTTCATCTTTCAGGTTGAAGCGCAGTCTAGTCGCGCAATGGGTCAGTCCGCTGACATTGTCCTTGCCGCCGACAAGGGAAAGAATCTCAGTACCTAACCCTTTGTAGTCCATAACTTATCCTTTCTATATATAAATACAGCTTTGAATAAACTTTCTTGAAAATATGAATTTACTGCCAGCCGTGAGGACGGCTATTTTTTTGTGTTTCAAACAAACTGTTTCAGTCTCTGCTGATCTGCATCAGACGATTGACGTGAATGGTCAGATACACCATTTCATCATTGCTGAGATGCTTTCCATACTGCGCCGCAATCATGGAGCCGACTCTCAGAACATGCAGATACGCTTCCTTGTACTGGGTCTTGATCATCTGATAGAGCCCGGCATCCACAGTGGACTCCTCATTTGCTGAAAGGGAAAACAGCCTTCGGCTAAAGTATTTCAGATGAGTGATGAAGCGCTCGTACGCCAGAGAAGCAGTATTCAGTTCCAGATGACACTGATACTTCAGAACCTGCAGGATATTCTGAATCATCTCTGTCATCTGGCGGGTATCCGCCATGCTCTGTCCTTCCGCTGCCGCATTGACAAAATGAAGAGCAATGAAGCCGGCTTCATCCTCCGCCATAGGAATGCCCAGTCTTTTTTCAATGATCCGCAAAGCTTCTTTTCCCGCGGCATATTCGCCGGGATAGAAACTCTGAATTTCATTGCGCAGAGCATTTGGAATAGTGATTCCCTGTCTTGTGCGCTCCACAGCAAAATTGACGTGATCTGCCAGGGCGATGATCACACTGTCCTTCAGTTTGATCCCCATGGAGAGCGCACCGTAGTCCACGATGTCGTTCACCGTCTGGATCACTTCCAGAGGAATGCTGGCCAGTACATCCTCCAGAGATTTGATCTGACGGGGATCTTTGAGCTGATATATCTTTTCAATTTTTGCCGGGTCCACCGGATCACCTGGCTTCTTTTTGAACCCCAGACCGGATCCCATCACCAGTACTTCATTGTTCTGATCGTCCAGGGAGCGGACGATGTTGTTGTTAATGACTTTTTCGACTTTCATGAGATCCTCCAGACAACAAAAAAGGCCATACCCTTGCCATACGAAAAAACAGTCTTCGTATGCACAATTGGTATAGCCTGCTTGACCAGTAACAATCCGTTTGTACGCCCTCAATTATAGCGTTGGAATCTTTCGCGTCAACAACCTTTTTCGACTTTTTTACGATGCGGCAGAATTTTGATCTTTTTCTGCCATTTCTATCCCTCCAGCCCTTTTGTAATCTCGATATGTTTATTTCCAATAAAATATAGACACTTTTACAAAGCGATTGTTTTTTCACTTGATTGAGTCTGCGGATAGCCGATTTCATTTTTTATTTTTGCAGGTCTGAGATTCAGCTCTCTTCCTCCTGTGATTTTTCCGGGAATCTCAGACTTCAATATCCATAAAATCAGATGCATAGCATCGTATTCCACAAAAGAAAAAGCGATTTATGCATAAGCGGAAAAGAATGTGATCGACAGATGAATCACGATTTCTCCTCTTTGAATTGCGATTTCCAGATAAAATGAGGAAAGATTCAGTGGTTACTCAATACAGTTTTCAGAACAAAACGCCGACCGTTTTCCCCTTTCGGATCGAATCATGTACTCTGTCTATAGAAATCAATACATATGCAATCTGTTTCAGATAACAAAAGAAAGAGGGCGCCCCTTATGTTCAGCTATAATATCATCCGCAATCTGAACGATCTCGAGATTCTCATCTACAACTATGTGGTTTCCAATCCGCAGGATGTTGTGCATATGACAATCCGTGAACTCGCTGGAAAACTGAATGTTTCATCCACATCCATTCTGCGCTTCTGCTCCAAAGTCGGATGCGATGGGTACTCGGAATTCAAATACCGCCTGAAAGAGAGTCTGGAAGCAAGAGAACGCATTGGCTCCAGTGCGGATATTGCCATGATTCAGGACTTTTTTAATAAAGCAGAGAAAAACGAACTGGATGCAGAAATGGAAAAAGCCGCACAGCTTATCTATAGTTCCCGAAGTTTTTACCACTAGACCCGATCCAAATTCAAAAGGAT
>CAOKFJ010000025.1 GCA_948467695.1 uncultured Allobaculum sp.
CGGCACGTAAGTCGAAATTTCCGCAATTTCTTTGCCGTCGATCAGCACTTTGGCGCCATGCTGGGAACCATCTTTTTTCGCAAACACTTTTACGCGTGTGCCCGTAAAGGTCGTATCCATCGAGGAGTTTTGCCAGTTGTGCGTTTCAACGAAGGTTTCTTCGCCGGCGATCGAGCCATCGGCAGGCGTCCAGTAATCCCATGCGCCGGTTTTGTTCATTTCGCGTCCGGTAATGGTTTTCGTTATTTGCGGCGCCTGGTAATGTCCGTCATCGTGCGTCTCGCCGGCATACTTGTCTTTTTCGCGATCATCGATCGTCTCGACAAGCACCGTCTGGGACAGAAGTTCAAGGCTCTCGCCATCCCATGCAAAAAGACGAATCGAATCAGCTTCTGCGCTGATCGGCAAAGACACACCAATCACTTCACTTGTGCCTTCTGTCTCTTTCGAATACATCGAAAGCAGCGCGCCCTGGGCGTCGTATACCGCAGCGCTGATCATCACCGGCTTTTCCTGTTTAACTTCTGTTTCCAGCCATGCTTTCCAGACCGTATCGGAAACGATCGTGTCGTAGTTTGCGTAGTACGCGATGGAAAGATTCTTGTTTTTGACCAGATTGCGGCGAATGCCGGTCTGCCTGGCGTTGATCAGTGAAAGTTTCGCATCCGCACTGCCTTCTGTCTGAATGGTCAGAGAAGGACAGTTCCAGATGGTCGTGGAAATCTGCTGCGACTGGCCCGGCTGCAGAGTGCGGTCATAAATCGTCTGATCCTTTGCGCTTAAAACCAGACGCGCCGCGCTTTTGGACGGGTTGTACGCGAGCGTTTCAAAGCGCGCAAAGCCTCCTTCTTTACTTGTGAAATTGGATATATCCATGGACATATCGCCGCTCATGCCAATGCCCTGGTCATAGAAAACGCCATCGACCATGAAGCGCGAGCCATCCGCGTTGCGGTTTCTGCCGGCGCCTTTGGGAAGTTCGAGATCGGAAAGATTTTTGTATCCGGTTTTGATCCTGTCGGGTTCGCCTTTGAGACCATACAGTTCAAGTTCGGCAAAATTTGCCATCTGACTTTCGTCAAGATGCTCGAACAGAACGCGGATATAGCGCATCTGAATGCCATCGAAGACATCTTCCTGCGGGCGTTTTCTGATGGTATCGCGATCATAGGAAACAAGCGTTTTCCACTCTTCATTGCGGTCTTCGATCTGGTACTGAAGCGTATACGGCACCGGTTCGCCCGCAAACTGAACTGCCGCGCGGTACAGATTGACACCGCCGTGTTCCAGCTCCACAGAAATCCACTGACCGTTTCCGGGCTGTTCGGCTTTCCATTCTGTTGAGAGTTCTCCATCGAGAACATTCAGACGATCGGCTTCGCCGGAAGACGACTTGCAGGGGTAGCCTGCGAGATTTTGTTTTTCAATATGCGGCGCTTCTTTGAGATCGGTAAGAATCTTGCCGCCCTCGTTCATAAACGAACCGTACATGGTATGAATCTCCGGTTCGGTTTCATTTTGAGAGTCGCCGGTCGTCGTCAGCGTAATTGTCGAAGATTCAAGACCTTCGCTTTGCGCTTCGATCACCGTTGTGCCGGCATAGTGAGAACGGAATTCAATCGCGCCTTTTCCGTCATTCATGCTTCGATTGGCATTTTCCGGATCAAAGACAAAGGTCTTTCCGGTCGGGAATACGCCTGGGCCGCTCAGTACGCGAAGCGTGATTTTTCGTTTTTCGCCAATCCAGTTTCCCTGCGCATCGACAAGCGTCGCCTTAATATGCGTATCGTTCTGCCCGTCATCGCTCAGTTCTGTGCTGCTTGCGGACAGTTCGACTTTTACCGGTGTTCCCTGTTTTGAAAATGCCGGTTCGGGATGGTCCGGGTTGTACTTGTTTCGATACCAGTACCAGGCTTTATGCGGAAGGCGGTAGTAGTCGACAATACCCATATCGCCATAGCCGCGCGATGCAGTCGATCCATGGTGGAACATGCACCACAAAACAATGCCGCTGCGCCATGCGTATTCAATCGGCAATCCGTTTTCATCCAGCTGCACATCGCCGAAATACGCGCGATACTGATCATTTTCCTGCCCGCGCTGGGCGGTATGCGAGCCGTATTCGGAAACGATATTCGCCACACCGGGATCCTGGTAGGCATTGATCTTGGCGCCATCGCCGTTGTAGCCTGCCACATCCACATACTCGAGCTTGTCATAGCCGCCGCGCTGCGTGCCGCCCATAGCCACCTGACGTGTCGGATCGAGTTCTTTGGCATGTTTCGCCATGCGGCTGATCATTTTTTTCTTTTTCTCATTGAGATCCGCGCCCGAATCATCGTGCGTATCGCCGAAGAACGGCTCGTTGCCCATGCTCCATATGACAATCGAGGGATGATTGCGGTGAATGCGGATCATCTCTTCAACCGAATCGAGACATGACTGTTCGAACGCCGCCTGATGCTCGACTTCTGTCGGATAGCCGGACGTCTTGTAGTCATCCGAGCTTTCCCCGCTGCCTTCACCATAACCGGCGGTGGTCCAGTAGGGCGCTTCGGACCAGAAAAGCAGACCGAGTTCATCGCACGCGTCGGAATACACGGGAGAGTGCGGATAGTGCGAGCCGCGAATGAAATTCATGCCCGCTTCTTTGATCATTTCCACATCGCGTCGAAGCGCCGAGTCGCTGACGGCGTTCGCCCATCCGGCATGGTCCTGGTGCGCGTTTGTTCCGTTGATCCAGACATGCTCGCCATTCAAAAAGAAACCGCCATCGCTTGTCCATTCGCACCAGCGAAAGCCCATCGTTGTGGTGTATTCATCGCATTTGATGCCATCGCGATAGACTTCGGTTTGTACGGTATACAGATACGGATCGTCCGGACTCCACAAATGCGGACTCGCGATTTCTGTATATGTATCGTCAAATTCAATTGTTTCTTTCGGATTTGCCGACTGTGTTTCGCTTTCGATTTCAAGCTGCTTAACGCCATCGGCATCGAGCAGAGTATGCTTAAGCGAAATCTCGTGCGCGCCATCATCGGTATTGTCGACTTCCGTCAGAATGCGCAGATCCGAAGATTCCTTCGAGACATTGGGCGTCTGCACAAATGTGCCATACCACGCGACATGCACAGGATCGAGCGTCACAAGCGTCACATCGCGATAGATTCCACCCGAAAACATATGCTCGCCCGCGCGCGGCGCGAGTTCGGGATTCCAGATATTGCTGACTCTGGCGGCAAGAACGTTTTTGCCTTCCTGCACATACTTCGTGATATCGTATTCAAAACCGGTGTATCCGCCTTCGTGATGACCGGCATGTTCGCCGTTGATATACAGATCGATCGTGTGGAAGACGCCTTCGAAATCAAGCTTCACGCATTTGCGGGTCTGTTCTTCGCTGATTTCAAACGCTTTTCGATACCAGCCGATGCCGGTATAGTGCGATGTCTCCTGGTAGTAGGGAATACTGAAATCGTGCGGAAGACCAACGTTGTACCAGTGATCATCGCTGTACGCCGGATCTGCCGCTTCCTGCGCCGGGATGTCTTTGCGAATAAACTTCCAGTTGCGGTTGAAGTTTTCTTCTTCGCGTCCGCTCACGCTTTTCGCCATTGCATACGGCGCCTGATCCGGCGTTTTCGCAAGCGCCAGACTGCCGCATACACTTGTCAATGCGACCATGACGCCCAAAACGATCGCAAAAAGACTTTTGATGCGATGAGCCGCCTGGGAAATGTAAGTGTGGTGTCTCATACTTGATTCCTCTCTTTCTGTCTTTTCCTGATTCTCATGATTGATTCTGATTGTGAATTCGCCTTCGAGTCTTTTTACGTAATGCGGGATATGGAGATTCGAAGTCTTTATACCTAGTGTAGGAAAAAACTATTCCGTCCGTGAAAGCGTTTGCCAAAATGGACAAACAGCGTGGAGTTTCCCGCAACGGGCTATACGAAAGAGGAAAAGAAGTATTTTTTCTGCACAAGCTAGCTGACGTGCCTGAAGAGCGTATTCACTTGTCGGCAACGATATAATAGGAAACAGAAAAAAGGGGCTATTCGCCCCTCGCCTTTCGTTTTGCGCCCGCATCTGTCTGTATGCTTCGGCTGCGTTTAACTGGCGCGGCTGATCTGTGCAAAGAGACGCGGACACAACATGAAAACCAATAGAAAGCAGGTACTGTATGAACGATTGTTTAGTTAAAGCCATGGCGCTGAATTCTCACGTCCGGCTGTATATCAACCGCACCACTGATCTTGTGCAGGAAGCGATGAACCGTTTCCATTTAAGCAACGGCGCAGGCGACGCGCTTGGACGCGTTCTGTCTGTCGCATCGATTATGGGCGCGATGCTCAAAAGCGAAAAAGAAATGCTGACGATCAATATTCTGGGCTGCGGCGAAATCGGCTCGATCGTCGTCGATGCCAATGCGGACGGCACCGTGCGCGGATTTGTTTCCAACCCTGAAGCCGGTCTTGGCGGCGATGGTCACGAAACCACCAGCGTCGGTCAGCTGATCGGTCTGCCCGGCACCCTGACCGTAACCAAGGATCTTTCCATGTCGGAAAACTGGTCGGGAACCGTTGAACTCCAGAACGGCGAAATCGGTCAGGACTTCGCTTACTACTTCACGCTGAGCGAACAGACACCGACCGCGGTAAGCGTTGGCGTGCGCATCGATGAAACCGGCAAAGTGCTCGCTGCCGGATGCATGGTTCTGCAGATGATGCCCGATGCCGATGATACCGACATTTCCATTTGCGAACACGTTCTTTCCGGACTCAAACCGATGACGGAAATCATCGAACATTACGACGACTCTTCGCTTGCACAGCTTGCCGAAGATCTCTTTGACGATACCGAAGTGCTCGAAACCATTCCCGTATCCTTCAAATGCGACTGCTCGAAAGAAAAGACTTACGGTCTGCTTCGCACCGTTGCCGACAAGGAACTCAAAGAAATGATCGAACACGATCACGGCGCTGAAATCACCTGCAACTTCTGCAACGAGGTATACCACTTCAATGAAGACGAACTGCAGCACATTCTTGATGAAAACATCGCCCGCAAAGCTAGCAGAGACAACAAAGCTGATGAAACAGCTGACAAGGAGAGTCATGACGCTTAAGATTCGCGATATTGAACTGCCCTCTCCGATCATCATTGCCCCCATGGCCGGCGTATCGACACGCGCGTTTCGCAAAATCGCCCGCGAATTCGGCGCCGGACTGGTCTGCAACGAAATGGTGTCGGACAAAGCGCTCTACTACGACTCCCAGCGCACACGCCGCATGCTTGCCTGCGATCCTGACGATCATCCCGTATCGTTTCAGATCTTCGGCCATGACAAAGACTCGATTCTCAATGCCGCCCGCATTCTCGATGAGGAAACAGACTGCGACATCATCGACTTCAACATGGGCTGTCCGGTGCACAAAGTCATCAAGGCGCATGCCGGCAGCTACATGATGAAAGACATCGACTACGCCTATGACGTAATCTCCGCCCTGGTGCAGTCGGTATCCAAACCCGTCACCGTCAAGATGCGTCTTGGCTTTGATAACGACCACATCAACTGCGTCGAAATGGCGCAAGCCATGGAAAAAGCCGGCGTTTCCGCCATCGCTCTGCACGCGAGAACGCGTCCGCAGATGTATGAAGGCAAAGCCGACTGGTCCTGGATCAAAAAAGTCAAAGACGCGGTGAATATTCCTGTCATCGGCAACGGCGATGTGCTCAGTGTCGAGGACGCTGTGCGCATGATGGAAGAAACCGGATGCGATGGTGTCATGATCGGACGCGGCGTTGTCGGCAACCCGTTTCTCATTCAGGAATGCGCCGACTACTTCAGCGGGACACACCATGAATTCACCCTGTCCATGCGCATGAAAGCCTGCCGCGATCATGCAAAATACCTCTGCGAAGATCTCGACGAGCGCGTCGCGCTTTCGCAGATGCGCGGACTCGCTTCCTGGTATCTCAAAGGACTTCCCGGAAGCCGCCTCTACAAAGACCGCCTTTCCAAAATCCGCACCTATCAGGAACTTGATGAAATCCTTACCGAATACGAAGCGTACCTTCGCGAGCGTAAGGATCAGAGCGAAAACACCGCTGATTCTGAAGACATCGCTAGCTGAACCAGGTAAAGCAGCCTTTTCAGTTCTTCTTTTGCGTCGTGTCTTTGATGGCGCATTAACCATCCCATACGGATAAAAAGCAAACCGCAAAGACACTCTTGACGAAATCCTGATGCATCCGAATGCTCTGAAATGCCGCATCGGCTTTACGTATGCGGTTTCACAGACCTCCAGCATAAAATTCAGGATTTCTACATAGTCAAATGTGAAGAATTGCATCTTTTCAACAAGCTTATTTCCTATACAATAAAAGAGAATGTATCTTCGACACCGCGTATTGAAAAAACGCCATATGTGTCGAGGCATCTCCTCTTTTTTCACCATTGCATGCAACAAAACAGAAAACAGACGGACCTCCGGAAAAAGGGACGGAAGCCGCGTCTGCTTGGAAAGGAATCTCTATGAAAAAACTGGATCTTACCGCTTTCTTTCAGGGACGCGAGCTGCACGCCTATGAGTTCTTCGGTGCGCATCCGACAGAGAACGGCTGCGACTTTACGGTCTACGCTCCCAACGCCCAGAAGATTTCCGTTATCGGCGAATTCAACGAATGGGACAATGAAGCTGATCCGATGACCAAAGATGCTCAGGGTATCTGGACTGCCAGTGTCAAAGGCGCCAAACCCGGTCAGGCGTATCTGTACCACATCGTTCAGCAGGGCGGAAACGTCATCAATAAAATCGACCCGTTCGCTTTCGAAGCGCAGCTTCGCCCCGATCACGATTCCATCATCTCCGATCTCTCATTTGACGGCTGGAGCGACGAGGCGTGGATGAATGCCCGCAATAAAAACTTTGATGCACCGCTTTCCATTTATGAAATGAACATCGGCAGCTGGCGCGACAAAAACATGCGCGTTGAAGACGTTGAAGGTCTTGGCGAACAGCATGAAGAAGGTCTTTTCGTTCACTACGACGATATCGTCGACGAACTGATCGCCCACTGCAAAAAGAACCACTTCTCGCACGTGGAAGTTATGCCGCTGTCCGAATTCCCGTTTGACGGTTCCTGGGGCTATCAGGTTTCCGGCTTCTTCTCTGTAACAAGCCGCTATGGCAAACCGACCGATCTGAAGAAATTCGTCAACCGCCTGCACGAAGCCGGCATCGGCGTCATCATGGACTTCGTTCCGGTTCACTTTGTCAAAGACGACTACGCGCTTGCCAACTTTGACGGCACGCCGCTGTATGAATATTCGAAACGCGAAGACGCGGACTCCGAATGGGGCACCGCCAACTTCGACCTCTGGAAAGAAAGCGTACGCTCCTTCCTGATGTCCGCAGCCAACTACTGGCTCAAGGAATACCACTTCGATGGTCTGCGCATGGATGCCATCTCCAATGCCATCTTCTGGAAAGGCAACAAGATGATGGGCGAAAACAAAGGCGCGACCGACTTCATCAAACGCATGAACTACATGCTCAATGAAGAATATCAGGGCAAAATCATGCTTATGGCCGAAGACTCCACCGACTTCCCCAACGTATGCAAATCCACGCTCGACGGCGGTCTCGGATTTGACTACAAGTGGGATCTGGGCTGGATGAACGATACGCTCAAATACCTCAAGCTCGATCCGATCTACCGCAAATGGCACCACAACGACATCACTTTCTCGATGGCGTACTTCTATTCCGAACGCTTTATCCTTCCGCTTTCCCACGATGAAGTGGTTCACGGAAAAGCCACAATCGTCGACAAGATGTGGGGCAGCTACGAAGACAAATTCGCTCAGGCAAGAGCGCTGTATACCTACATGTTCGGTCACCCCGGCAAGAAACTGAACTTCATGGGCAATGAACTCGGCATGCTTCGCGAATGGGACGAGCAGAAAGGCTGCGACTGGTTCCTGCGCAAATACCCGATGCACAGCTCTTTCGAAAAATTCTTTGCGGACGTATCGGGCATCTGCACTGAAAACGACGCGTTCTTCTACGGCTACGATCCGCTCAACTTCCAGTGGATCAACGCGGATGATTCCGACCACAACACCTTCTCCTTCATGCGAAAAGGTTCCAAAGACGTCTTCGTCTTCATTCTCAACTTCTCCACCAACCCGTACACACTCCAGTTCGGCGTTCCTTTCCAGGGCATGTACACTGAAGTAATGAACACACAGTGGCAGAAATACGGCGGACGTCTTGAAGACGCCAATCCGCAGGTTCTTCGCGCATTCCATCTGCCTTTAATGGGTCAGCCCTGGCGCATCAACGTTCAGGTTCCGGCTCTCGGCGCGCAGATCTTCCGCGTAACCCGTCCTGAAGAATAAGACATCGCCAAAACGCTTATTACAGCGAAACAGCTATTGGATAGTTTAATCCGGCAAATTCCGCTACTGGAATTTGCCGGATTTTTCATTTGTTCTCTCTTTTATGGCGCATACACGCATTCTTCCTCACTTCTGATGGAAAACAGATCGGCAGCTGGATATTGGCGGCAATTCAGTCAGAATCGTCCATGGACGATCAGGCAGATAGTCAGGCAGATTCGCCTATCGTCCGCGGACGATAAACCTTCAATTTGTGCGTGAGGGCTTCAAGAAATTGACGACGCGATTTTGACGGATGAAATCCAATCCGTCAAAATCAACATTTGTGCTCAGGATCACGAAATCCCGGCGCAGCCAAAACAGAGCGTCATCGTGCTGTCAGAAACAAAACGATCCAGACAAGCATCACGCTAAACAGTATCCAGGGCAAAGCGCCAAGCAGAAGGGCAAGAATTGCGCTGTCGGAAAATATGGCGTGCAGAATCAGAAGAAGAACGCCTGCCGCAATCGAGCACCAGGCAAAGCGGATAATCTTTCGAATCATTGCCGTGGCACGCGCATCCTGCTTCAGTTTCTTCGTCATTCGCGCATCGCCTTTGAACAGTTCATCGAGCGTCATGTCGTATATCTCGCTCATCGCAAGAATGGTTGCGATGTCCGGCAGAGTTTTTCCCGTTTCCCAGTTGGAAATGGTCACTCTTGAAACAAGCAGCAGTTCTGCCGCCTGCTCCTGCGTATAGCCGCATCGAGTGCGTGCGTTTCTGATTTTCTCGGCAATGGTCATGTTCAGGTTCTCTCTTTCCATATGGACAGGCATGCAGTATGAATGTGCATTCGTCCGCAGTCTTTTCGTGTCTGCCAAAGACATGAAAGCTTCATGAAATCAGCTTAGCCGTTCGTCTTCGATGAATCCGTCAAAAGTCTTTTACATGCTCAGAATCCTTGCGATGTCCTGCTCTTTCAGGCGGCGCGGAAGCTTTCGATATCACCAAATTCATCGAGATTCTTTTAAAACTGAAGATCAGTGAAGAAATACTTCTCTTTCCTGCCGATTCTTACAATTCTTAATTCGGTGATGAAAGAGTCTTCATGTCACAATAGACACAGAACAAAAACTGCCGCATACGCGCATTCCGTTTCGTATCCTGACCATTCGGATCGGCATCGCGATATCTGAGATCGCGGCAGAACATACGAGGTATTCCATGTCCCATTACTACGAAAACGATCCGAATCTTGATCGTACAGAAACTCCTTTTTCCTTTGAAATCGGCGGCAAGGCCTTTCAGGTGATGACATCCGCCGGCGTCTTTTCCAAAGACAAACTCGATACCGGCACACGCATTCTGTGCGACTATCTGATTTCGCCTGAAGTCATCGACACACTTGGCGAAGAAGTTCTTGATCTTGGCTGCGGAAGCGGCGTCATCGGTTTAATCGTCAACGCCTTCCACCCCTGCAAAATCACCGGCATCGATCCCAATGCCCAGGCGTGTCATCTCGCGAAAGAAAACTATGCGCTCCATCATGTGGAAGCGACTGTTCTTGAACAGGATCATGTCGATGACAAACTGTATGACACCGTTACGCTCAACCCGCCGATCCGCGCCGGCAAAGAGGTCATCTACGCGCTGTTCAGACAGTCCTATGAGCACCTTAAAGAGGGCGGCACGCTGTATATCGTCATCCGCAAACAGCATGGTGCGCAAAGCGCGGTAAGCTTCCTTGAATCGCTTGGCTTTGCGGTTGATCGTCCTGAACGCGAAAAAGGCTTCTGGATTCTGCGCGCAAAGAAAAACGGATAAGCATCCTGCTCATTCATCTCGATGCGAAATTCTGTACACCCATCAAACATGCGGTGTTCTTCCTTTCGTCGGTTCATCTGACTTTATATGATCAGACCGGATAAAAATCCTATTGCGATATAGGAATGCGACCTGATTGTCGGGCATATGAATTTCCATTTCTATTCCGATATTTTTCATATTTTGATATCGTTTTACATCTCATTGTTTCATTTAATCGGGGCTTCGCTCATTCATACGGAATATGACGCAGTCTGATCCATTCATTGTCCTGCACGAAAGGAGACGAGCCTATGGATCGAAAATATCTGAACTATTTTCTGACAATGTTTAAGCAGAACCGCCTGCTTCTTGCCGCATGGCTGGCATCCGGCCTGCTTATCGCCGGGCTTCTCTGGATCTATCAGCAGCCCATCGAACCAGCTCTGCTTTACATGCTCATTACTCTGTGCGTGCTGATTGTGTGGTGCGGATTCTATCTTGGACGTCTTCACCGCATCAATCATCTGCTTCGCGCAGAGGATTTCGACAGTGCGCTCTACCCCTCCGAACTTGAAGCCTGCGTAAACAAACTGGATCAGCTCAAGGAAAGCATGGTTCATCAGTCAACACAGGAAAAGAAGCTTCGCACGGATATGCAGGACTACTTTTCTTTATGGGCGCATCAGATCAAACTGCCTCTGGCGGCAATGAATCTGCAGCTCGAGCTGCCTGAAATTGAACGCGAGAATCTGCTTAGAGAAACAAGCCGAATCGATTCATGCGTCACCCTCGCCATGGCATACATCCGTATGGAAGGCAGCGATTATCAGATCAGCTGGTACGATCTCGAATCCATCGTCAGACCAATTCTGCGCGACAATTCCACCACGTTCATTCGCCGCCGTATTCAGCTGCGAACCGCGTTTGGCTCCGATAAAGTGTGCACGGATCAGAAATGGACAGCTTTCATCATCGAACAGCTTCTTTCCAATGCTTTTAAATACGCGCCCGATCACTCAATCATCGAGATTGAAACCAGAAAGGACCAATTCATTCTTCGCGATGAAGGACCAGGCATTGATCCCGCCGATCTGCCCCGCGTCTTTGAACGCGGATTTACCGGTCAGAACGGACGCACGCAGATGCACGCTTCAAGCGGTCTGGGCCTTTTTCTTGTCAAAGGAATATGCGATCAGCTTTCCATTTCCATTGAACTCAAAAACCGCACGACACCCCTGACTCCATTCGAAGATGAATGGGATGATGAGATTGAACCTGCCGAAAAGCCTGCCATGCAGGATTGTCCTTCGGTTTTAAACAGCGATACTGCGATGAATCAGAAATCAGACAAAGACGCCAAAGCATCGCCAAAAATATACGGACTCGACGTAGTCCTGACTTTTCCCACCTCTGCATGGCTCAACGATTAGCATGACCATCCAAATCAATTCATCCGTCCGATATTCTTCAGATGCAGACCCATTCCAAAGTAAAACAGGAGGAAGACCCGCGAAAGAGCGCAAATCTTCCTCCTGTTTTACGTCCGCTTCGACTTGCATACTGTTTAGCCATTCATCCTTATCAGAGTGATTTTTCACTTTTCTATCGAGGACACGACAGACTCGATGACACCTTGTCGAGTCCATCGAGTGTCATCGCTGACGATAGGCAAGTTTGCGGTATCCGGAACCGTCGATAATGTATTCAATTTCATGTACTTCAACCAGTCATTAGATATATATTTAAACTTTAATGTAATTATTATGTTTTTTATTTTTCATCCCCTTCAATTACATACTGTTCAATCTATAAGCTTTATGACAGTGTTTTTTCACTTTCCTATCGAGGACTCGACAGCGCTTT
>CAOKFJ010000026.1 GCA_948467695.1 uncultured Allobaculum sp.
GCGAGGCAAAAATAGGAAGTTGCCAAACAGAGAAGCTCCGAGCAATGAGAAATCACTGCTCGGAGCTTTTTTATTTATTCAGTAGAGCGTAAACGAGAGATCGGCTCTCATTTCTTTCTACATACGCGTTAAAAATGAAGAAATCTTCTTCATAAATCACACAACAGAGATTTGTCGAGTTCTTGTCCTTTCAATATAATTCCATGCCAATCCGTTCCAAGCTTCATAATTCGGTTTAAGAATGTTAAAAAACAACGTATATTACAATAATACAGGGATCAGAGAATTCTCCTATCGCAAAGAGAGAAGAAGAGAGGGACGTATTCGCTGCTGTCCAATAATGTATCCCGAAAAGATTGGAGATTTTCATGTACTGCAAACATTGCCAGACGAATAATCCGGAAGGATCGACACATTGTCTAAACTGCGGAAATCCGCTGGAGGTGACAAGATACGATGCTTCTTTACCGACTGATGCACCGAAAGTTCCCAACTGGAAGCTTTTAGAACATACCCGAATCGCCGAGGCGGACGGAAGCAGTGATGAACCGGTGATCCGTGAGATTTCCGATTCCTCGCTTGCCGCATCGAATGATGAAATGACCTCGATGCCCAATTCCGATTTTACGCCAACGATTGATATACCCGCTCCTGCTCCAGCGGCTCCTCAGCCGCAGTATGCGCGCCGCGCCGCGCCTGGCCGTCCTCGTCCTGCAGGCTATGTACCGCACCCTCCGGTGTATTACGATCAGCCGGTTTACCCGAACGGTTCAACGTATCCGTCGCATTCAAATGAATCCGCTGCTGCTCAGTCTTCATCCGCCCGGTTGCCTAAACGACATGCGAGTGAAGAAAAGATCGCCGAAGGCAAAGCCGATCAGCCCGTTTCCTATCTGGAGGGGCAGGAACCGAAAAAGGAATACCCTCAGACATATAAATCATATTCGGACGCTTCTTCTTCCAAGCATTCTAAAAAAGGGCGTAAAACGACAGCGCGCCGCCGCTGGATTGCGGCTGGCGAGATTGTTCTGGGAGGAGTGGTTCTCGTTGGAACATTCATGCTTGGACAGTATACCGGCGCAAAGATGTACAGCCAGCAAGTCGCGCATAATCTGACATCGGATTCTTCGCAGTCGCAGCAGAACTCTGTTAAACCTTCCAGTCTCCCCGGAGCGAATTTGCAGGACGATTCGTCCATAGCCGGATCTCAGGCAGATCTCGAGAATAATGCAACTTCCAAGCCTCAGGAGGGGCAGGAAAATCAGGATGACTCTCACACCGATTCTCAGAAAGAATCCTCACAGCAGGCACAGAGCACGCAGCCTGATCCTAAGCCGTTAGAACCGATTGGTGAGAACCCGGCTCCTGCGGTGCAGATCTACATTCCCTATGAAGTGATGAATGTGCGAAGCGAACCGAAACTCGACGAGGCGTTCCGCCTGGGAACGATTCCTGCTGGTCAGCCGGTTGAAATCGTCGAAACAATGCCCGATCCCGAAGTTCCGGGAATCGTATGGGGAAAAATGTCGAATGGACAGTACATCTGTCTGAGTGACGGGGAACATGCATTCTGTGTTCCTGAGAATGAGTTTATCGGCGGATAAACGGTCAGGAAGAATGGAGAGATACAGATGAATACCAATGAACAAGTGGCGGTCGCCAATATTTTCCGTGCAGCCCGAACACAGCTCGTCAATCTTCGGGACTCGCTGGATAAAACGTCTGCACAGATCGAAAAACTTTGGAAGCGTCAGAATATGATTATTAAAAATGCTTCCGAGGTCAGCCATACCTTCACCCTTTTCGCTTATGATATGCGAAGCACAACCGAGTCCGTCCGCAAGATTCTCGGCAACCTGAAAGACTACCCGCTCTGGAACGACAGCCTGCGCAAAAAATACTTGTATCGTGTGAACTATACTCTCGCACTGCTGCGCATGCAGATGACATGGGTGCTGAAGATGAATCAGGATCTGACCAGAAGAATCGAAGCCAAAGGTTTCGGTTATGGTCCGTCTCTGGAAAACTGGAAAATTGAGCTTGATTCCTGTTCCGGAAGAGATATCCGCTCGGTTCTCAATCGCTATATCGATATCATGGATACGCTGATCAGTGAAACAGGCGCAAACCAGAAACGCGGCAAGCAGGGCGGCAATGCGCTGACGATGCCGACAATCTGCCCGCATTGCGGCGTAAAGAACCCGATTGGACGCAAATCCTGCCTCCGCTGCGAAAACGAATTCTAGATCGTCAAAACCGGACAGTTTTACTGTTCGAACAGATACTTCAATCAATTTGTGAATCTCTATGGCGGCTGTCCTGCTCCTTGGCATGGACAGCCGCTTTTGTCGTGGCGCAAACAGCCGAGAAAGAAAAATCCCTCTGCCGTAACAGCAGAGGGAAAGAGTTTGCATAGAAGTCCGTTTACTGAGGAACGAAGTGCACGCGGAAGGGAGCAGTATATCCAAACTGGAGCAGGTCGCCTTCTTTGAGGAGCGTGTAGTTGGCAGGGTTCTGAGACGTGTTGTTGACACGGATACCGGTTTTTGAAATATCCTGCACAGCCCAGCAGCCGTGACTTTCTTCATATGTGAGCCATGCATGCTGGCGGCTGATTGTATTGCTCTTGGTGCCGGAATCGATCTGCCAGTCGCAGATTTCGCCGCGGCCGACAAGAACAGCGGCCTGAGAAATGCATACATTCTGAGCGGTTTCGGTATTTTCAAGAATCAGCGTGGGAGCGGGAAGCGAGCCCATTTTTGCGCGGATCCATTTTACCGGCTCGTTCTTCTGGGGTTTGGGCGCTTTAGCGCGTTCGATACCATCGACTAAGCCGACGATGCTTGTCGCATCATCATCACCGTCGAGCAGACTGGTGACGATGTCGTTTTCATCGATTTCGGAGAATGCGGCACGCGAATTGTTCTGTCCAAAGCCGATTACGGATGTCGCTTCGTCATCGAAACGATTAAAGCCGCCAGCATGGGACTGACCAGTCTGATTGCCGAAATCCATGCCAAAGTTGGCGAAGTTCATGTTGATGGTCTTATCTGACTGAGAGTACTGAGGCGCGGAGCCTGTATTGTTCTGGTTGAGAAGCGTAGTCGGCTGTCCGTCGTACATATTGTTCTGCGCAAAGGAAGACGAAGTGTTTGTGGCGTTAAGCAGAGAAGTCGGCTGATCTTCGTACGAATCGTTATATGCATGGCCGGAGTTGAAGGGACTCGATGGTGCGGCTCCAGCGGGCGTGAATGCGTTGAAAAGCGTTTCGTCGTAGGAGGGAGCGCCGGTGCTGTTGACATGGGTATTCGCCGATTGATTCAGCATGGTTGTGGCGCAGTCATCATCGTCATCCATATCCATGAAAGAAGGTCCGCTGAAACTGGACGGGCCAAAGTCTGGAGCGAAAGCAGAAGCGGGTTTGGGCGAAGAGAGCAGCGATGTCGGCATATCGGCGTCATCATCGTCGTCGAATGCCGGGAAGGGCTGAGTGAATGTTCTTTCCGGCTGGGGCTGCTGTCCAAAGGAAGAAAACGGGGCGAAGGAATCCATCGCTGGAGAAGGATTCGCAACGGGAGATTCCGGCTCGAAGGATGGGTACTCAGGCATGGCCGGCATTGCAGGCATTGGCTGAGCGGACATAAATGGTTCAGGTTCAGGCTGAGCAGCCATTGCGGGTTCAGTTTCGATTGCGGGCTCAGTTTCCATTACAGGCAGAGCGAACGCGCTCGGCTCGGGTGTTTCGGCAGACATCGAAGGCTCGTCCACCGCTTCCGGATTTTCAGCGGGCGTCTGGAGCGCTTCAGCTTTATCGTTTTCGAATACAGGTAGAACAGCCTGTTCTTCCGCTTCGTTTTCCATTTCGAACGCTAAAACATCAGATTGAAGATTTCCATCCGGCGAAAGCTGTGACGATGACGGACGTGCAGTGTCAGCCTGAGCAGGCTGAGGCTCGATCAGACTGTGCGCATAGGCGTCCATTGTGAAGTTCTGTCCTTCAGGCCGATACGGCTGAGGATTGCCTTCGATGGGAGCGGTTGAGAAAGCGGCGGTGCCATCTGTGAAGTATGAATCGTTCTCGTTCTGGAACGCCGGAGTAAATGGCGCGAAGGGATCCGGCAGATTCTGATTGCTGCTGGGAATATCCCATGCCGGAGCGGCAGGCTGTGCGCTTGTCATCACCGGTTCGGGTTGAGGAGCGAAAGAGGGCTGTGGGGCAAATGCCGGCTGCGTGCGGTTCGGATCAAAGCTGTTTGTTCCAAAACCGGTGCTGGCGGGCTGGTTCATCGGATTTGAACCTGGATAGCCCGGAGCGGCATCGGCGGGTGAAAGCAGAGCTGTCGGGGCGCCTGTGGTTGGCGGTGTATAGTCGTAGTTCACATCATTGAATGCAGCTGGCTGAGACTGTCCCGCATTCTGTCCGGAAAAGTAGTCGCCAAAAGAAGGCTGATTGAATGCTGTCTGACTGTTCTGTTCATAGGAAGCCTGCGGGCTGTAGGGCTGCCGGCGCGAGCCGAAGTCGAATCCGCCGGAAGCAGGCGCGGGAGAAGAGGGTGTATTGTCTTCTCTGGCCGGTCCCGGGAAGAAACCGGACTGATTGTGGTTGTTATTGTTGTTGTTAAAGTTCATAAGGCACACGCTCCTTTCATGGACGGTGGTCTTTCAGTAATTCCTGAATCTGATGAAGCTTGTAGTAGACGTCCAGCACTTTGCCGGGACGTCCGGAAGGAGCTGGATTGGTCATCTGCGCGATGAGTGTGTCGAGCTCTTCTGGAACATTTACATGGTGTTTTGGATGAAGGGGCGGCGTTAATGTGGCGACCTGATTTCCTGAGAATCCAGTCAGCGCGCAGAACAGCGTCACTCCAAACGAATAGATATCGGAAAGCGGTGTGGAATAGCATGATTCCTGTTCAGGTGCCGCGTATCCCTTTGAACCGAAATTGTTGGGATCGGGTTTTGTCGGATCGTAGTACTGAGAAATACCGAAGTCGAGCAGATGAACCATGCCGTCGCGCGATACAACAAGGTTGATCGGTTTCATATCTTTATAGATGACAGGACGGGGAAGTGTATGCAGATAGTGAAGAATCTGGGCAATCTGGATACCGACTTTCACAACGTTCTCTGCATCGAGCGCGCCTCTGTCGTAAATCATCTGCTGAAGTGTCGGTCCGTTGATCATTTCCATCAGAATCAGGATGTGATCTTCGACACTGTATTTTCCAAACACATGCATGATGTTCGGATAGTTGAACGTCGAAACGAGAGCGTACTCGTTTTGCGAACTGATCATCTTCTGGGTTGTGTGATGTGCTTCCACAGGTGGATTGGGCGAGTTGATCTGGTTGATAAATGCCTGCAGCGATTCGCGCGTGGAATGCTTGTCGAAAATATGCTTGATGGCGATCATCTGGTTCTTGTTGTTGACCGCGACGTACACGCGCGAGAATCCGCCGCGTCCGTTTTCGCTGATGATTCTCCAGCCGGCGATCGTCTGCCCGATGAGGCTGAGTTCCTTGAGGTGAGAGAACCTGCTGTCTTTTTCCTGAACCGCCTCTTCGCTCAGCTCGATGATAATATCCTTGGAGTTGGCGAGGCGCAGGTGATCTCCGTTTTTGAGGGCGACTGCGCTTCCCATGTTCAGTCGTTCTCCATTGAGGAATGTACCGTTGGTGGATGTATCCAGCAGCAGCCATTTTTTCTTGGTCTTATTCCAGATGATTTCCGCATGAGCGCGGGAAACAGTCTGGTTTGCGTCATTGACGAAAAAGTGTCCCTTGCGTCCCAATACGATTTTGGGAAGAGAAAACTCTTTGGCACACGGCGCCTCCGCATAGCGAAGGCCGATTTTCGAAGGAACGCTGGACGCGCCGGTTGAGGAAACGAGTTCCTCGCTCATTCCGGTTTGATAGCGCGGACGGGAAGGGGTTGCGGATTGAGGCTGAGGCGAAATCGGTGTGGTCGGCGCCTGCATCATCGGCATTGGCGGAACCTGCGGCCTCGATCCTGGAGAAACAACAGTCACTTCTCCTGTCGTGTTTCCGGAATCTTTTTTTCGATTGAAGAACGAGGCTATTTCGCGGCGGTGAAAGCGTGAAAGCGTAAAGCAGAAGGGAAGACTTCCGGCTGTGTGGAAGACTGTGTCTTCAGATTGCTTGTACAAAGTCGAATCGAATGTGTGTTTCATCAATTTGTCCTCCTTTCTGTTTTGTGCAGTATTGCAATAGAATCCTTATATTATTTTATACGACTATGCGCGAACGAAAGAAACCAGCCGGTGAATTTACAATTCAATCCGGCTGGTTTTGATTTGTTCATGCATGAGTTTGTGCATCGCTCAGACAATGAAGCACGGGGACGGGCAGACTGCTGGAAGCAGCGTTCCGTACACTGATGAGCGGTTTGAGATCAGGAATATTCGTCTTCCGATCCTTCAGCTCTGCATCGGTGCAGATCCTTGAGGAATTCCGCCATATCCGTGTATCGCGCATCGACACTGGGGCGCAGACATTTGCGTATGAAATCCTGCAGTTCCTTGCTGATGAGAATATGAAGCTGCAGAAATTTGACATTGGCGCCATACGCGGCGAGAAGTTCGGAAGGATCGCTTCCGGAGACGAGAAACAGACCAAGAACGCCAAGCGAATAGAAGGAAGATGCGATAGAGTTCTGTCCTGTATAGAGCTCGGGCGCGTAGTATGGATTGTTCTCAACTGGTTTAACCCACTTGGATACCAGACTCTGCATGCTGGTGAATCCGCGGTAAATGACTTTTCCTGTTGGAGAAAGGAAAAACAGCGATGGATCGAAGCAGGAAATCTGCAAAGCGGGATCCTGTTTCTGGAGATACTTCATCAGGTCGGCAATCTGGGTGAGAATGCTGATTGTCGTCATTTCGTCAAGCGCGCCAACGGCGTTTACATAGCCGCTGAGCGTAGAGAATTTGAGCTGAGGCTGACCGAACAGGTAGCTGTTTTCATCGTTGAAACTGAGAATTGTACGCAGAATGGCGGGATGGTCCAGTTCGATCAATTGCCTGCACAATGCTTTGGCACCGGGAAGATCGTCCTGATCGAAGCGCTCGGGCGCCAGTTCAAGTGTGAATGTGTACAGCGAATTCGACTGATCAATGCTTCCGGTAAACCAGGCATCGTCTTTGCGAATCTGGTGGGCGTAATACGGCATGAACTGCACGCGTCCATTGGACAGGTTGCGCGCCTTGTCGGCGAGATTTAGAGGAAGAACGATGGTCTTCGGATCATAGGTTGGGTCTTGATCATCGGTTACAATTGAATCAGGTTTCTGGGGATTGAAGAACAGTTTATCGAGATAAACGGTGCATCCCTGCGAAGGATTAAGCACATAGTTTTCCTGACTGTCCAATGCGCGTTCAACGATTTCCTGTCCCGGTATGACAAGAATGCCGCCTCCGGGGAAGAACTGGCGCAGCTGTACCGGATCACTGAAAAGAGGCGTATAAGGAACGTTCAGGCGCGTGGAGCTCCATGTACAGGTATAAAATGCTGGATTCTGCGGCCATCTGTCCCCTTGACTGAAACTGCCGCCTCGTGCTCTTTCCGTCATAATAGGGGCTCCGGCAATGATTAAGGGAACATAGAAGTTGGTTTCACGAAGAATGCCGAGCAGAATTTCACGATCTCTCTCCTCGATATAGCCAATCCGCTTTTCCATATCATTGCTGCATTTAGAACATGCTTCGTTCAATGTACTCAGTTCCGCCATCACAATCGCGGCGGAAGGCTGTCCGAAAAGCAGACGGATTCCGTTGGATAGTTTAATACTGGTCGACTGAGTGGGAATTAGAGCTTCGGCGTGATCGATATATTGACTGGAATACTCGGATGTGCTTTCGCGAAGACTCCAGCGATCGGGATAGCGAAGCAGCTGAACCGAAACACCTTTCAGAAAAATCCGGTGATTCTGCAGATACTGCGAAAGCGAAATACTGGAAAACGGTTCGTAAGGATGCTTCTGCATGATCGAAGAAATATTCTGCATTGGAAACCATGAGTTTCCCAGATACAGATCGCCTGGATAAGCCGGCGCCTGCGGAAGATTTCTCGATTGCGATGAGGACATTGAAGGCTTGAAACTTACGTTAAAGCTGATATTTGCGGCAAACGTACTTCCTTTGAGCCATCCATTATCAATACGGATCACATCTCCAGGGTGGAGAAGAACTTCGCTTCCTTTTGGTAAACGATCCGAATTCAGATATGTTCCGTTGGTGGAGAGATCCACGATGTACCATTTTCCGTAATGCACAACGAGTCGAAAATGGTCGCGACTGACACCTGCCCCGAGCAGTTCGATGTCGCTTGTTGACCTGCGTCCAATACGGACTTCACCAGGTTCAAACGTCCAGGTTTTCTGGTACATCGGAGACTGCAGAACGATAGACATTGACTGAGGATCGTTTCCGTATCTACCGGGCCCGGCTTCGATGGTGTTGTCGTCATTGTAAAAATCATAATTGGGCGAGACCATGCAATACCTCTCTCTCTTTAAAGCAATTGGATAACGCGTATGCATATAGGCGTATTTAAACGCCTTATTCGCATTTGCAGTGTATCTCAATAATACATTCGTTTCTTTGGCTTTCAGCGAACATATAACGAGCCATGATTATTTCAAGAATAATATAGTAAAAAATGCTCATTTTGCATCGACGTGAGGGGAATAGGCGAAAACACTTTTACTCACAAAACTGTACGTTGTATCTTAAATAAGAATGATAAATATCATAAATTACTACACTAACCGTAGTGCGCAAATGATGACAGTCATTTGCTTATCTGATAACAAATCGTCATTTATCACCGCATAAACAATCTTAAATAGATTATTGTTGCGAATCGTTTTTTGGAACAATTCGAAAGAGCGCTCAAGAGAGTTCTGATTTTTGGGCAGAAATCTGACAAAATCAGGACATTTTGAAATCCATGCAGATGCACTCTTTTTCACCGGTCGATGAAAAGAGAACCGCAAAAGCGGATCAGCGCTTGTTTTGAAGAAATAAACTGAAGAAAAAAGACAGGGGTGCAATGAATGAAAGTTAAAGTCAAACAAAAAGATCAGAAGATGATCGTTCGCGCCAAACTTCCTCGCGGTTTGAAAGTTGATCCGCAGGGGATTGAGTTTTTCAGACAGAACGTTGTACGCGGACTTCTTAATCCGGTGCAGGACTCTGTCAAATCATCCAGTGTGGAATACACCGGACCGATTTCCATTCCGCTCAGCGCATGGCTATCGGAACCGAAGATGTCTGTTCAGTACTATCAGATGATCATGCAGGTTATCGACCTTTCTGATCGTCTGGAACAGCAGCGTATTCCCTTTGGCTACGTGAATCTGGAAGTCGACAACGTTTTTATCAATGTAAATACCAATGAAATGTACTTCATCTTCCTTCCATATCAGGCTGAACCGCCTTTTGTGGATCTTCGTCAGTTCCTCGAAGTCATTTCGCAGATGTACATTCCGATGAGTCCCGCAGATGACAACGCGCGCAATGAACTGGTGTTCTTCATGCAGTCTCTGCCCTTCGCGGATCTCAAAGCAATTGAAAAGCTTATTGCCCAGCGCAATCCGGATATCGTCAAACGAGTTCGCCGCATTGGTCTGGCTCGTACAAGTCCGAGCGGTTTTGTTCAGCCGCAGAATCCCGGCCCTCGTCCGGCACCAGTTCCCGGCGCAATGCCTGGTCCTGGAATGATGCCCGGTCCCGGAGGAATGCCCGGTGCTGGCCCGAATGGCATGCCTGGTCCTGCTCCTGCTGGGGGAATGCCCGGTATGCCAGGTCAGGTAGGTCAGGGAATTCCTGTTAATCCTGCCGGTCCCGGTCCAATGCCGATTGGCGGAATGAATAATCAGCCTGGTCAGGGAAATTACGATTTCGATGAGACGATGGTTGTGCGCCCTGATATGGCAGACACACCCGTATTCCCCGGTCCTTCCGGAGCAGGCGCTCCTGGACCGATGCCCGGCGGTGCTCCTGCCGGCGGCATGAATCCGATGCCTTCGGGAAGCTTTGACTACGATGACACAATGGTTGTCGGTGTTGGCGTCAACCAGAACGGCGCTCCTGCCGGCGGTATGGCTGGAGGAATGGTTCAGCCCGAACCATTTACACCATGGTGCACACTTACCCGCGTTCGCACAAACGAGCGCTTTACCATCGATAAGCAGGTATTCCGTCTTGGACGTGAAAAGACCTGTGATTATCAGGTTCGCGGGAACACTTCCGTTGGACGTGCGCATGCTGATCTCGTTCTTCGCGGCCGCACCTGCTACGTTGTCGACCGCAACTCGATGAACAAAACCTATATCAATAACAGTGCTCTCGTTCCGCAGATCGAGACCCCGATCAACAATGGGGATCACCTCCGTCTTGCGGACGAAGACTTCGTCTTTACACTGCTGTAAAATACGCTTCTTCGCAGGCGAGAAAAGCGAAGAAACGCATTACATCCGTGATTTCTACATGCAACAAAACGGCTGCCGGGCAAGAAAATAAAGGCAGACCGATGAGAAAGGAATATACCATGATGAAATTTGCTGCCGCGGCAGAAACAGATATCGGGCTGCGCAAAGCGACCAACCAGGACAGCATGCTCATTGACCATGCAAAGTACGGCGACAAAGAAGTTATGCTTGCCGTCGTATGCGATGGAATGGGCGGTCTGGCCAAGGGCGAACTTGCCAGTGCAACGGTAATTCGAACCTTTGACCACTGGTTCCACAACGAGCTCCCCTATCAGCTCGACAGCCTCAATCTGAGCATTATCGGCGAAAGATGGTCGAAGATGCTTAAAAACCTCAACCAGAGAATCTATACATATGGCGTCAATCAGGATCTGAGTCTGGGAACAACCACTACGGCGGTTCTCATGATCGATGACCAGTATGTCAGCGTTCATATCGGAGATTCGCGTTTGTATCAGCTTACAGACACGCTCATTCAGCTCACACAGGACCAGACATTCGTGGCTCGTGAAATTGCAGCCGGCAGAATGACTCCTGAACAGGCGAAAACGGACCGTCGCCGAAGTATGCTTCTGCAGTGCGTCGGCGCGTCGATCAACGTCGAACCGGCAATTGCCATCGGACGCGTAGTTCCGGGCACATACATGCTGTGCTCTGACGGATTCCGTCATGTGATTTCCCCGCAGGAAATCTTCAACTACCTCTGCCCCGCAAACCAGGGCGGTGTAGATGACATGCATCGCCATCTGCGCGAACTGATCGAAATGAACAAAGCGCGCAACGAGCGCGACAACATCTCGGCGCTTCTGATCTACGCAGGTCAGGAGTAAAGGAGGTCTTCTATGCTGCACACTGGAGCCATCCTTGACGGAAAATATGAGATTCAGCGAGAAGTCGGACGCGGCGGTATGTCGATCGTCTACCTCGCCATGGATAAACGCCTGAACAAACTGTGGGCGGTTAAAGAGATCAAAGACTCGGGCAAAGATTCGAACGGAGATATCTTCGTAACGCAGTTCCTTACTGAAGCGAACATGCTCATGCGTCTTGATCACCCCGCGCTTCCGCGAATCGTCGACCTGATCAACGACAACGGAAAACGCTATGTAGTTATGGACTTTGTCGAAGGACAGAACCTCTTTGAAGTTCTTAAAGAACGCGGCGCGTTCCCGGAAGACGAAGTTATCGAATGGGCGAAGCAGATTACCGATGCGCTCGCGTACCTGCACCGCCAGAACCCGCCGATTATCTATCGAGATATGAAACCGGGAAACGTCATGCTCAAGCCTGACGGAAATATTAAAATTATCGACTTCGGTATCGCCCGTGAATACAAAATAGGAAACCTTTCCGATACGACCGCTCTTGGTACGCGCGGATACATTCCGCCCGAACAGTACAGCGGGCAGACCGATCCGCGTTCCGATATTTTCGCGGTCGGCATGACCATGCATCATCTGGTTACTGGTGTAGACCCGCGTACAGCCGATGCC
>CAOKFJ010000027.1 GCA_948467695.1 uncultured Allobaculum sp.
ACCGACTGGCCGCTGTCCGCGTTTGCCTGCACAGGCATCGCGCATAAGACTGTACAGGCGAGCACAAACAGAGGCATCAGCCGCTTCAATGCTTTCTTCATGGGTTTTCCCTCTCTTCGCAGTTCTTCACATATTCACGATCGCTTTGATCCATTGAATCGTTTTTACTGATTTATATATTTCAATCGTACACTATAAATAGCGTTCGTAAAAACGTTTTTAAGAGAGATTCGACCGAATCGGATTTTGCTTCGAATCAGATTGTCATTTTGCTTGATCGACAGTTTCCGGATATCGCACGCAGATAAAGTGCAAAGCATAAGAAAAGCGAAAGCACATGATCTGCGCCTTCGCTTTCAGGATTCATCTTGTTAAAAGAACGGATCGCTCATGTTTTCTGCTCCGGATCAGTCATTATTGCATCAGAGCACGCTGGAGAAACTACTTCGCCTGAGCAGCTTCGATGAAGCGCATCAGAGCGGCTTCATCCATGTAGCCGGCTGTAGCCAGTACAGGCTTGCCGTCTTTGAAGAAGATCAGTGTCGGTACGGACTGCACTTTGAATGCAGCGGCGAGATCGCCCTGCTGGTCGATGTCAGCCTGAGCGACAACGACTTTTCCTTCGAGTTTTTCCGATACGGACTCGAGTACGGGGTGCAGCATTTTGCAGGGACCGCACCATGTAGCGAAGAAGTCTACGAGAACCTGAGAATTGTTCTCGATGAGTTCTTTATATGTATTTACAGAATCGATTTGACGAATGGACATGTTTGTTCCTCCATGGTCTGTTTAGACCTTTGCGCCCGCTGACAGGCGGTGCGCGGCTATTTGATTGCCTTGTCTCTATTATACGGGTTTACATGCCGAGCACCTTGATTTAGCATCGCCTGATTCTGATTTCACTTTGCGTGCACACAATCTTCATTTCATTTGCGTAGAACGGATTCTTTTTCACATATGGAAGCGTGTTTCTCTTATGTGTATGGTCTGCATACAGATATTTCTTATATCTCTATACCGCCATATTCCCCATTTCTTCACCGAACCGTGTGTTCACTCGCCTATGCGGCATTAAAAAACGCAGCGGCACATCAATTAGAGATATGCTTGCTGCGTTGAATTCAGAATCAATTGAAAAATTATTCAACAGGCGTTTCTTCCGGATAGCCTGTGTCGGGAAGCATAGGATCTTCAACCGGCGCATCGGGAATCGGATCGACGGTGCTTTGATCGAACACCGGATCGTCATACACCGGCGCATCGTAAGGCGGAGTGTATTGCGGAATATTGAGCGGTTCGCCGGTATCGACAAGGCTGTCTTCCGGTCCGCGTGTTTCCGTTCCTGCCGAAGACTGTTCGGGAACTTCCGGTTTGCGTCCATGAAGCACATCACTGATCAGTTCATGGGCTGTCTGGATGTCGTTTTCATAGACGAGAGTAACGAAAGCGACACTGTTGAGGGCTGCGCACATCTGTTCGGAGCTGTCGCCGGCAAGCGCGTAGCTCTGAATATTCCAGTTCGGGAAAGAGCTGACTTCAAGACGAATCAGATCGCGGATCTGGCTTGAAGGCATGTTTGTGGTAAACGCGGTCGAAAGAGCGCGCAGGAAATTCGGATAATTCATCAGCATCGACGGCGACATCATCTGTTTCATGAGCGCCTTCATGACGATCTGCTGGTTCTTGATGCGCTGGTTGTCGCCATCAAGATAAGCGTGACGTTCGCGTGCAAAAGCAAGAGCGCGTTCGCCGTCAAGGTGGTTCATACCTTCATGAACGCCTTCGGTACCGTTGGAGTAGAACGTTTCGACTGCGAGCCCCGGTTCAACGTTGACGTTGATGCCGCCGATGGCATCTACAACGTTGATCAGCGATGAGAAGTTCACCTGAACGGTGTAGTTGATTTCAATATCCAGGAAATCTTCGATGGAAGATTCCGTTGTGCCAATACCGTACACACCCGAGTGCGTCAATTTGTCATACTGACCGGCCGCATAGCCGCACGCCGTTTCGTTTTTCTTGCAGGAGAACGGCATATAGGAGTCGCGTGGCAGAGAAACAAGCAGGACTTCATGCGATACGGGATTGACTACCGCAAGCATGTTTACATCGGTTCTCGACTTTCCGGAAAGTGTTCCATAGCTGTCGGAACCGGAGATCATAACGATAAAGGGATCTTTGGTGATATCCTTCACGCTGTCCGGATCATTTTTCATATCCTCGGGAATTTCATCGTAGTAAATGTACTGATCAATTGTATTGGAGAACGTTGTCAGCGCATTGTACCGGTTGTAATCGTTGGCTGCATCGAGCAGATCGGAATGAAACTGTTCGGGAAGGACAATCGCATCGAGCTCATCAGCATACATCGCATCAACCATCGAGAACTGATCGGGATATTCGACAAGATTGGCGTTTTTCATGCCCTTGCTTTCCAGCTGCTTAACGGCATCCTGTGTTCCCTCTTCATCCAGCGAGGGAACAATGCCGACATTTCGTCCGCTCAGATCCGAGGGTTTGTAGGCTTCGGCGGTTTTGCGCGAATAGGTTGTCAGCGTGATCGCCATTTTTTCGCTGAGTGCGCCGGCGTTGTTGATAATTTCGTTGGCTTGGGAATTTTCCTTTTTATCCTCATCCGTTGTTTCGGCGACCGGATCAGAAGTGCCGATCGAAGAGAAGAAGCCGGATGTCTGCTGGATATAGTATCCGCCAAGCATTGTCGTGCCGGACAGCAGCAGTGCCAGAAGCATCAGAATGACACGCGAAGCGGTGCCTGTGCGTCTGCGGAACATTCCCCATACAACAAAAATAAAGACAAGAGCGAGAAAACCGGCAACGACACCGATCTGGATATCGCTGAAGATCTGCAGCATGATCGCTCCGTAAATTACATATGCAAACCCGGCAAGCATCAGAATGGTGAACAGCCAGGCAAAAAATTTAACCACACCAGACAGTTTCTGTCTTCGTACACGACGCGGCATTGGAATACCTCCCATGAAAACATTCGTTGTTTATCTTAGCATACGAAAATCGCTAAATCTTCGGCATCTAAGCTTAAAATGGCGTTTTTCAGACAAGTCATCCATGATTTTTCAATGTGAAATGAGTATTTCATCCCATTTTTATGCATATTCAGACTTCTCTGACGCAAATGGCTTGAAAAAGGCTCTGCTCTTTGTACGCTCTTATGCCTGTCTATTTCCGACTTATCTGTTTTCGGATCGACTGTCATCATGCGCGCCTTTGAACATGCGACACGATCTCACTGCGTTTTTCCAGCCTGCATATTCATTCGCCACCTGCTTTTCGTCTTTTTCGGGCGTAAAGCATCTCTCCACCTCGATGCGCAGATCATCCTCGTTCCAGAAACCGCATGCCAGACCCGCCAGAAAAGCCGCTCCCATGGCTGTCAGTTCATTGATCTTGAAGCGATCGACTTCAATGCGGCACAAGTCCGCCTGCTTTTGCAGAAGGAAATTATTCGCGGCAGCACCGCCATCGACTTTAAGCACCTGAATGGGAATGCCCGCATCGGCTTCCATCGCATCCAGCACATCCTTCACCTGAAACGCCATGCTCTCTAGCGCCGCGCGGACAAGCTGCTCAACGCCTGTTCCGAATGTAACGCCGACAATCGCCGCTCTGGCTTTTTCATCCCAGTCGGGAGCGCCAAGTCCGACAAACGCCGGAACGAGATACACACCGCCTGAACTGCCCGCGCGCACTGCCATTTCTTCTGTATCCGCTAGCGAATAGAACAGGTGCAGTTTGTCGCGCATCCATTTCAGCATGGAGCCCGAGACAAAAATCGAGCCCTCGAGCGCGTATGTGACCTTGTCGCCGATCTGCCACGCGATGGTGGAAAGAAGACCGTTTTGGGAGCGCACGATATCTTCCCCCGTATTCATCAGAAGAAATCCTCCGGTGCCGTATGTGTTTTTCGCCATTCCCTTTTCCAGACACAGCTGGCCAAACAGCGCAGCCTGCTGGTCGCCTGCCATGGCGCAAAGAGGCACTTTCGCGTCAAAGAACGCATGCGAAGCCGTTGTTCCATACGTCTTCGATGTAGGGACAATTTCGGGAAGAATGCATGCGGGGATGTTCATCTTTTCCAGAAGTTCATCGTCCCATGTCACGCTTTCAATATTGCAGAGCATGGTACGCGACGCATTCGTCGCATCTGTAATATGAAGTGCGCCGCCGCTCAGATTCCAGACAAGCCAGGTATCCATGGTTCCAAACAGCAGATCGCCGCGCTCGGCTCTTGCCCGCACGCCGGGAACATTTTCCAGAATCCAGGCAATTTTCGATGCGGAAAAATACGGATCAATGCGAAGTCCTGTCTTCTCGCGCACCAGCGGCTCAAGTCCTTCTTCTTTCCATCGATCGCAAATGGACGCGGTCTGTCTCGACTGCCATACGATGGCTTTGTATACCGGCAGTCCCGTACGCCGATCCCACAAAACGGTAGTTTCGCGCTGGTTGGAAATGCCGACGCCTTTGATCTGCAAAGGATCAATCTGCGCCTGGTTGAGGGCATCCGCAAGCACCGCAAGCGTATCGAGCCAGATTTCCATTGCGTCCTGCTCCACCCATCCGCTTTCGGGATACTCAACCTTGCCTTCTTTCTGTGCGCTTGCGATGATCGACTGCTCGTGATCAAAAACAATGGCGCGCGTCGACGTCGTACCATGATCAATCGCAAGAATGTACTGCGTATCGTTCATTGTTCTTATCTCCTTTGAATTCATATTTTCTGTCTGGCTCCGCAGATCAGGACAGTCCGCATCAGCCGAGGTATGCCGCGCAGACACGCGAGACGGTTGGATCAGCTTGCTGCCTGATGCTTGTACGCTATATCTTTTAGTGCCTCATTTTTTAATCGTTTCGTTTGTCATCTTTATTGTATGCCATTTCATGCATTGAACTCTGAACACCTCAAAACATGTATATATCCTAGACTTATATCTTATTGAAAACGATTGAATCACAGATACTCTTCAAGTGTTTTCCTGTTTTTCCATTCGCAAAAATCCCCGCTGTGATTAAATAGATGTATTCCTTATATTTATTGCATACCACAAGCCGTTCATCCGCTGTCTCCCGGTGTTCTTCGTAGAGACCAGAAAAGCCGGTCCTTATGCCGATGCTTGTGTACAAGAGGAGAAATTATATGTCTGATCACACCCCCACCCCAGAATCTCTGTATCCTGTTTCTCGTTATGAGCTGGATCACTTCAAATCCCTCGAATTTGACACCTGGAACTTATACGAGACTTGTTCTCGGCTGCTGAATATTACCGAAACCGAAATGTGGATTCTTCTTGCACTTGACCAGTCGTCTTCACCCGTCAGTCAGGCGGATATAGCCCGCATGATCCGCATCCCAGTGCAGACCGTAAATTCCGCCTGCGCCAAAATGATCCGTCTTGGATGGCTCGAACTCCAGCCTTCGAAGACCAGCCGCAAATCAAAAGTCGTTGTTTTTACCGATGCCGGACGCGCAGAATGTCTCCCTTTTGCACAAAACGTACGTCTTGCAGAAGCAAGGGCACTGTCCAGACTTACAGCGGAAGAATTCCGGCAAATGCTGCAGACGAAAGAAAAATACAATCACTATCTGCACGAGCAGATGGATGCGCTTATCGAATCATCCAAAGAAAACGAATAGAAGAACTTCTGTTTCGTCTTGTCTTCATCGATATTGTTCTGGCATGTCATCGTCATATGAGCCACTCGAGCTCCTGTGGCAGATGGCATGCCTTTTGTTTATATCTGGCGCCACATCTTCTAAATCTGCAAATACGAAAAAGCCGAAGGATCGCTGCATCCTTCGGCTCTTTTGTTTTGTTTTTTGTGCCCGAATGGAAATTCGGAAGTGAAGCGAAAACAGTTCGGCGTTTCTTTCACGTTTGCCCTCGTCAAAGATCATCCGCTCCGTTTTTTCGCGATGTACAGGACTGCATATCGCATAAGTACACCATACGGACAGGAATGCTCTCTCCTGTCCGCACAGTGTTTTTGATTTGTATTGTGTGTGGGTAAAGCGTTAAGCAATCGCATCGCATCAGACGAAGCGTTTTTCTTTTACAGACGGGGCCCGAAGGCGCCGCGGCGCCAACCCGAAAGCGAGAGAAAGACGCATTCGCTTTGCAGTATGGATTACTGAAAGATCATTTAGAACGCAGTCTTCGAGTGATTTCGAACAGACAGGTGAATGACTATTCGCCAAGAAGAGCTTTAACAGCGTCTTCGTTGGGGATCAGACGGAGATCAAGTGCTGCATCGTTGAGCGCATTGACGTTGGCATCTACAGCTTCCTGGTCTGTCGGGTTGGCAAGTTCAGCCTGAGCTGCTTCGAGAGCTGCCAGGAATGCTTCTTTGCCTTCCTCTTTGAACAGAGTCATGTCGAGAGCTTTGGAGAAGTTCACAACAGTTTCAAGAATCATCTTGTCTACAGTTACAGGAGTTTCTGTATCTTCAACGAGTGCTTCTTTCGCAGCAGCCAGAGCGTCTTTGGCAACTTTGATATTCTTCGCGGTTGCGTATTTAGCGTTCAGGCTTTCTGCTGCTGCTTTGGCATCAGCAAATGCTGTCCAGCTGTCTGCAGTGTAGTCAGCTTCTGCGAGGTCTTTAACTTCATCAAGCAGAGCGTCGAGTTCAGCGCGTTCGCTGCCGTAGCCTGCGAAGTCGAGCCATACGAGAACGTCTTCGTCAGTCAGAGCGGAAGTGCCTGCTGCAACTTTAGCTACTTCTTCAGCGTTCATAGCCTTGTTGAAGACTTTGACGTTGGAGAAGTTGAGTTCGTTGCGGCGGTTTGCTTTATCGGACATCCAGCCGATTTCAAGCGCTTTGGAAGAACCTGCCGGTGCTTTCGGAGCGGCTTTGGATCCAACGGATACGCCATCGATGAACAGTTCGAGAGTCTGGGCATCTTTGTCATAGGACATGCTCAGTTCGTGCCATGCATCGAGGAATTCATCAGTCAGCTGTGTGCTGTTGAGCTGGTTCCACTGGTTGCTGCCGGTGTAGATGTAAGTCTGCAGCCACATGTTGGAGCCAGTGTTGGTGTTCAGACGGAATGCGAAGCAGTCATCACCGAGAGATACGATCATGTTGTGCTTGTCGGAGCCGTCCCATGTACCTGTGCTTGTGTCTTTCAGGGAAGCCGGTACGAAGATGCGGGAGCTTACAGTGAAGCTTTCGCCGCTGGTGATGGCATCAGTAACGATTGTGTTGGTATCGTTGAGCGTCATCCAGCCAGCCATTGTCTGTTCGCCGTTTTTGTCGACGAGTTTGGCAGTGTCAGGCAGAACAGTGTCGAGGTTGTTCGGTCCGAGATCATCGAGAACAGGTGCTGTTTCGATGTCGTTGAGAACAGTGATTGTCTTGGATGCTTTGACATCAGCGTTGCCGTTGATGTTGCCGGCAGTTACAACGAGTTTTGTTCCGTTGGGCAGTTTTGTGGTGGTGATCAGTTCAGCGCCAGTGAGGCTGCCGGAAATCATTGCATTGTCGACATCTTTGCCGTTTTCATCGGTAACAGTCCAGTCAACGCTGTTGATCTTAGCGCCTTCGGAGTTGTTGGTCAGCGTGAAGGTCATGCGTTTGCCGGCTGTCACTTCGTCTGCTTCGGATGTCAGGGTTACATCGGTAACCTGAGCGGCATTGCGGTGTTCAGCTTCATCAGCTGCAATCCACAGTTCAGTTGTTTCGCCGTCAGCTGTCTTTTCAGCCAGTGTTTCCGGAGTGAGAGCTTCAGAGAAGATCTTGAAGTCAGCGATATCGGTGCTGCTTCCGCGTCCGGAGCTCGGGCACTTGCCAAGAGTCAGGTCATAGCCTGTTCCCATCGGATGAGCGCCATCGGAGAGAGCTTTTTCGCCGCGCAGTGTGCCGTCTACATACAGCTGGATCTTGTTGTCTTCTGCATTGAATACAGCAAGGAACAGATGGCTGTTGTTGAGTACGCTGTCAACTTCTTCATCAGGAATCTGAGCTTCGATGGATCTCCAGGAGCTGGAATCCTTGATGTGGAAGTCGTAGTAGTAGTGACCGTTAGCGCTGCGTGTACGGATAGCGAATGTGTTATCGCCCTTGCCGGCGATCATGTTGTATTCCATCCAGCTTCTCGGTGTTACTTCAGTAGCGATGGACCAGGATTTATCCTGTTCGAGAACATCGTTGAGCACGTCGCTGTGACCGATGGTTACAGTGCCGCGGATCGCGTTTTTGTCGCCTGCTTTAACGATGGACGCCTGATCGCCAAGAGCAACGTCGAGTTTGTTGCTGGATTTGTCGGTAAGGACAACTTCCTTGCCTTCGAAGCCTTTGATGGTTTCGATGTAGCCTTTAACGAGTTCAGTGCGGTTCTTGTCAGCGTTGACAATATCAGCCTGCGCTTTAGGCATGTTTTTGAGTGTGTTGTACAGATCTTCTGCGTCAGCGAGCTGATCGTAGGACATCGGCACGAAGGAGTCTACACGCTCGATCAGAGCTGCAGCTGCTTCTTTGTCGTATTCGGAACGGTTGAAGGATTCAACAGTTCTGAACTCGGAAGCTCTGTCGCCAAGAGTGTCGGCATTCATTTCGCTGCCGGCTACCGGAAGAATTGTGTATTCCCAAGTGTAAGCTTTGTCGTTCCACAGACGGTATTCGTTCAGTGTATCCGGACCGCAAGTGGCACCACCGGTACCGCGGGAACCGAAGTTCACGTTCACGTAGGTCTGTGCGTGCGGTTTAAGACCATAGAGGTGGTCAACATTGTTGAGATCTTCCGCGTCGAAGTGCATTGCCTGCATTTCAAGCGGTGTAGTGGCAACAACAAGCAGAGTGTCTTTGCCTTCGCCGGAAAGAGCCATCCAGTTGGAGTCGGTCATTGTTCCGGTGTCATCAACTTTGAGGTAGGGGTAGAACAGTTCGTTGACAGTGGATTCGTAGATGCCCTGACGAGCGAATGTCTTACGGTCGCTGAGAGATTCAACCGGACCGTTACCATACCATTTCACGTTTTCATAGCCAGGAGCTGTAGTCAGTTTGGAACCAACACGCAGGTATTCGCCCATGCCGGTGCCGCGTGCGTCTACAGTCATCTTAGTCTTGAGAGCGCCATCGCCCATGATGGTGTAAACCATATCGAGCTTGGTGTTGTTGGCGTTGGGGAGCAGGATGTGTGCAGTGATTACATCGTGTCCATCTTCGTCAGTGGATTTTTCGATGGACTGAACGTTGCATTCAAAGCCGCCGTTCCACCAGTTCCAGTCGAAGCCGCCTTTGTCGTTTTCCATGGTTCCGCGCCAGAAGTCAGGTGTCGGACCTTTTTCAAGCATGACTTTGTCATTGAAGACGTAGTTGGTCATCAGACCTGTAGTCTTGCTGATTTCGAAGGAGTAGTTTTTGCCGGTTACGGTGTATTTTGCATCGTCTTCAGCAACGGTCGAGGGATCGGTTACCTCAGCCTGGGCTTTCTGTTCAACCTGAGCGGGGATGCGGATCTGATCCCAGCACAGAGCGAAGCCTTTTTCAGCCCATTTTTCTTCCTGTTTTGTATTTACGAAGATGTTCAGGAAGTAGTCAGCGCCTGCTTTTACGTTTTCAGGCATTTCGAACGGAACATTGATTGTGCCGTTTGTCTGCGGAGCTACATCGATGTCTTTAACGGTGCCGCTGTTGATGACTTTACCGTTTTCGAGAACTTCCCAGGTCACATCAAAATCATTGAGGTTAGTGAAGTTGGATTCGTTGTAAACGTTGACTTTGCGTGCATCGAGGTCATCGATTTCAGCAGAGAACCAGAAGTTCTTGTACTGGTTTTTAACTTCCATCAGCTCAGGCTGCGGGTTGCGGTCGGGAGATACGATACCGTTTTCGCAGAACGAGTTGTCGTTGGGACGATCGCCCCAGTCGCCGCCGTAGCCGTAGAATTTGCCTTTGATTTCATCTTTGTACAGGTTGGTCTGCGCGAAATCCTGAGAGTAGTAATCCCAAGCATCGACTTTGCCTGCTTCATGACCATCAGCGTAGTCCAGCCACAGAACAACGGATTCATCGCTGGAAGCGATTGCGGGATCTGCTGCGTACTGACCTTTTACTTCGTCAGCGCTCAGCGCTTTGTTGTAGAGACGTCCAATGGAGATTTCACCATTGAAGTAGCGTCCTTTGCTGCTGTCTACACCAAACTGGAAGGGGTTGGTGGTTGCATCGATCGCATTTCCGATGTTGCCGGAAGCAACTTCTTCGCCATCGATGTAAATCTTGGCAGCGCCTTTATCGTAAGTTGCCGCAATCTGATGCCAGTTGCCTACCCAGTCGGAAGGAATATCGGCATTCAGTGTATGCCAGCTGCTTCCGGATTTTACGTTGAACTCGAAACGGTTGCCGTTCTGGTTCATTTTCAGGGTAACCTGATCGTCACCTTTGGCGATGATGCAGTCATGGCCGCTTACACCAGCGGGTTTAACGATTGCTTCAAGAGTGAATGTTCTGTTGCTTCCCGAAAGAATATCGTTGAAGTTTGCCGCATCATCCGCAAAGGATGTGTAGCTGCTGAAAGAATGTCCGCCGTTGAGCGAGCCTTCGCCGGCATTGTCATTCCAGTCGCTGTCTTTACCAGACGCTGTACCAGCGATGCCTTTTGCATCTTCAAGAGCATATGCGGAACCAAGATCAGTCAGGTCCACAACACGGGACTGATCGACCCAGTCCCAGATGAATGCGCCCATCTGGTTGTCAGCGGAGCGGATTGCATCCCAGTATTCTTTCAGGTTTCCAACGGAGTTGCCCATGCCGTGAACGTATTCGCAGATAACGTACGGCATTTTTCCGGAACCGGCGCGATCCCATGTAGTGCCTACGGAAGGATACATGTTGGAACGCATATCGGTACCGATGTTGCCATCCCAGCCTTCGGAATGAACAGGACGTGTGCGGTCGTTGTTTTTGAAGTACCAAACCATGTCGCGCTGCAGACCACCAGCAAAGTTGGGATCGCTGGAGTAATGCATTTCGTTACCAATGGACCAGATCACGATGGAGGGGTTGTTGCGCAGACGTTTGAACGCAGTTTCTGTACGGTCCATACCGAGTTCATAGAACCAGCTCTGTTTTGTGCTGTCGTTCATGATGTTGTGCGATTCCATGTTGGTTTCGCCCATCAGGTACATGCCCCAGTCGTTGGCCAGCCAGTACAGATAGTCATCATTGGAGTAGTGAGAAGTTCTGATGGCGTTCAGGTTGTACTGCTTCATCAGACGCAGGTCTTCTTCAATGGTAGCCTGAGGAATGGTTTTGCCGTTGTAGGGATCGGTGTCATGACGGTTGGCGCCCTTGAGCAGCAGGCGCTGGCCGTTGACTTTGACAGTCTGCCATTCACTGGTTGTCTTGCTTCCGTTGGCATCCACTTCAGTAGCGGTGAATTCAACTTCGCGGAAGCCTAACTGGCAGGATACGGTTTCAACAACTTTGCCATTGCCGTCTTTGAGTTGCAGCACCAGAGCATACAGGTTGGGGTTTTCTGCAGACCACAGTTCAGGGTTCTTAACGACTGTAGAGAAGTCGAAGGTGCCGGTTTTGCCGGAAGCCACATCGCCCAGAGCAAACTCAGCGTTTTTCAGGATGTTGTTTCCGTTTCTGTCCAGAGCCTGGGCTTCAACAGTCCATCCGGAATGATTGGTGGTGGACAGGTTGCGGATGTCAAAGAACAGGTTCAGGTTGGCCTGTTTATAATCGTCAAACAGATCGGTTGTGTAGTGATAGTCCTTGATCTGCATCAGAGGGGAGCTGGTCAGATAGACATCACGGAAGATACC
>CAOKFJ010000028.1 GCA_948467695.1 uncultured Allobaculum sp.
CTGAGGAAATACAAGCGGAAAATTTATGGTCCTACTTTTGAGTAGATCTTAGGTTTAATATCTTCTGCGGTTCAGTGTAGTCATCGAGAAGGACCGTGTAGCCGTAAAGATTGAAGCGGTCGAGTTTCCTGTCGGTCTTTGGAAGGATGCTCTCATAAATATGCACTGCTTTCTCATGCGTCTGTTCGCTTCGCATAGAAACGCCCTCCATGCGCATACAGTACGTTTCAATCACGCTGATGAACTGTTTCTTCGTCATCGTCCACATGATCACCCCTCCTTTTAACAGGCACCTTTCTGTATCCGAATCCATCCAGTCTCAATCATATACAGATTGAATTTGATGACATTTTCTACAGCGCACTTCGATGCCCGCCTGCTCAAGCACCTTTGCAGAAAAGCTTGAAACCGCATTGCCTGGAATCAATTTTCTGTTCACGTTTCGTGCTCAAACATTGTACCTTCTTCTCTTTCAGTTTACCGCAAAGCGTGTCGCCGGATAATCCCCTTCAAGCGATATTGCGATATCCAATCGCGATCGCTTTACGCAGCGTATGATATTTCCGCTTTTGCGTTCTTTATGACTTGTTTACATTCTCTCTCATTTTTTGTACATATGAAGCCCGTATGTCCGAATTTCAATGTATAAGTGCACATGTTCAATCTATTCATACAAATCAGCCGTTTTTTCACTTTCGTTATTGGCTTTGATAGCGTAATCGAGTGAAATACAGAACACAAATCTCTTTTCTGGCTGCGCTTTCTTTATCCGGTATTAACATGCGGACAGATATACGCATCGAATTTTCTGCGCGGGCATCTGTTCTTTTCTCAAAAACATACATTAAGAGCCATACCGCACAGGTTCAGAGAAAATCCGTCGTCGAACGCGCTGAATCATTGCCGCCCAGACCGCTTTTTCCCCGCTCTCGATGAGCCAGATCCGCTTTTCGGCAATATCGAGGCATTAAAAAACCTGCCCGCATTGCGCGGACAGGTTTCAGAGTCTGTAGTGTTCGATTACTTCGTTTTTTCGATGATTTCGATGAAGGAATCGGGTTTGAGGGATGCGCCGCCAATCAGAGCACCATCGATATCGGGCTGAGCCATGTATTCAACGATGTTGTTGGGTTTAACGCTTCCGCCGTACTGAATGCGAACTTCTTCAGCAGCGTTGTCGCCAGCGATTTCGCGTACAACGTCACGAACGAGTTTGCAGCAGCCTTCTGCGATTTCTACAGAAGCGGATTTGCCGGTACCGATCGCCCAGATAGGTTCGTAGGCAAGAACGATGTTGGCATATTCTTCAGCAGCGATGTCTTTGAGGGATCCCTGAAGCTGAGCAGTGATAACGTCTTTTGTTTTGCCGTTGTCGTACTCTTCTTCAGTTTCGCCGATGCAGAGGATCGGAGTGATGCCAGCTGCGAGAAGACGTTTAGCTTTTTTGTTTACAGTTTCGTCGGTATCACCGAACATCTGACGACGCTCGGAATGACCGATGATGCAGTATTTCACGCCGAGTTCTTCGAGCATCGGTACGGATACTTCACCGGTGAATGCTCCGGAATCTTCGAAGTGAACGTTTTCAGCTGCAACGATGAGGTTTTTTGCTTCATCAAGAGCAGTTCTGAGATCTGTGAAAGGAACACCTACGCCGTAGAGGCCTTTGTCGGAGAGTGCTTTTGCATCTACTTCTTCAAAGAACGCTTTTGTTTCAGCGTTGTTTTTGTTCATTTTCCAGTTTCCAACGATAATCTGGTTTCTCATAGTTTTTCTACCTTGTCCTTCCGGCTATTAGTTCTTTTCGGCAATGATAGCGATGCCGGGGAGTACTTTGCCTTCCATGTATTCGAGGGAAGCGCCGCCGCCTGTGGAGATGTGGCTGAATTTGTCTTCGAATCCGAGCTGGATAGCAGCTGCAGCAGAGTCGCCGCCGCCGATTACGGTTGTAGCATCGGGGAGTTCGGAGATAGCTTCGCAAACTGCGAGAGTTCCCTTAGCGAATGTAGGCATTTCGAATACGCCCATCGGTCCGTTCCAAACCACGGTTTTAGCACCCTGGAGAGTTTCTTTGAACAGTTCGATCGATTTCGGTCCGATATCGAGACCCATCCATCCATCGGGGATGTTGTCTTCAACAACCTGAGTGTTGGCATCATCAGCGAATTTGTCAGCGATTACGGCGTCAACAGGGAGAACGAGTTTGTCTTTGCCTTTTTCCATAATCTTCTTGGCAAGTTCGATTCTGTCTTCTTCGAGCAGGGAGTTGCCGACATTGTGTCCGCGAGCCTTTTCGAATGTGTATGCCATACCGCCGCCAACGATTACTTTGTCAGCTTTGTCGAGCATGTTTTCAATAACAGCGATCTTGTCGGAAACTTTTGCACCGCCAAGGATAGCTACGAAAGGATGAACAGGATCATCAACGGCTTTGCCGAGCATTGTGACTTCTTTTTCTACCAGGAAGCCAAGAGCGTTTTCAGGCAGGTTGGAAGGGATGCCTACAGTGGAAGCATGCGCACGGTGTACGGAACCGAATGCGTCTTCAACGAACATGTCTGCGAGACCAGCCCAGTATTTGCCGAGTTCGGGATCGTTTTTGCTTTCGCCTTTTTCGTAACGTGTGTTCTGAACGAGCAGGATTTCGCCGGGGTTAAGAGCGTCAACCATTGCTTCGAGTTCTTCGCCGCGTGTAACGGGGCAGAAAGAAACTTTTACTTCAGGAAGGAGTTCCTGAAGACGGGGAGCTACGATACCGAGATCGTTTTTCAGTTTGTCTTCATCGGTTTTAACTTTTCCGAGGTGGGACATCAGGATAACTTTCGCACCGTTGTCAGTGAGATATTTGAGTGTGGGGACAGCAGCTTTTACGCGGTTGTCGTTTGTGATCTCGCTGCCTTTGTGAGGTACGTTGAGGTCAGCGCGGACGATGACTTTCTTACCGTTAACATCGAGATCTTTGACAGTTTTCTTTGCCATAGATGCAGTATTTCCTCCTTTAAACTTTGTACTTCTGTACAGTCTCTATAAGTATAACACCGCTAAAGTTGGTTGTGCAGTTGGCTTATTCCAATCAACCAGTCTTCAAAGCAATTGATTGTTTCATCTGTGAATTTTTGAACAAATATCTTCGATTTTGCGTAATTTCTTTCAAAAAAGCTTTGCGGCGGCGCTCTTCTCGATCCCCTTTGCGGCAGATTTCCATCCCGTTTGCGCTGTATTTTTCCCCGTCGCAAAAGAAAAAGCAGATTAAACAACCTGCTTTCCGTTTACATAAATATGGAATCCATTGGTCTGGATATTGGAATTGGACGCGTCCGCGTTTTCAAACTCGGTCAGATACGTATCCTGGCTGAGGGCGAACATGGACGAAGCGTCTAGATGCAGCGATGCTTTTTTAAGCGTCTGATCCGCGTTGATCGAACCGCCAAGTCCGCTGCCGTTTGTCAGGGTGATGGAGATTTCGCTCTTGTCGTCCCCGGCAGCGTTTCCGTACATCGTCTGAGCGCTGGCATTGAGACTGATCTTTGCGTCTGCCGCGCTGACAAGCGTTCCAAAGCCTCGCACTTCCATATTGCCGCTCAGCGTAATCTCCGCATCGGTTCCGTTCGCATAGAACGCGGCGGCTCCTGGATGCGCTGTCGCGCCGGTAAAGAGAATGCTGCAGCCATCGAGGCTGAGCGACGCGCTTTTTCTTTCTTTTGCGCCATCCGGATTCTGGAACAGGAACGCGCCCTCCATACCGCTCGTCGAATCAAATCCGCCGGTATTGAGCGTGGACGAGCTGAACGACGTCGAAGAACCCGGCAGCATCTGCGCGATGGGCGCAGCGGTTGATGTAGCACTGATCAGGTTGCCCGTGAATGTTCCCGCGCCATACACGATCGGTGAGCCGTCGGCGCTTGTCTGCACCACCTGCGAATCCGCGCCAAGCGAACTGTCCGCGCCGGTGAAGTAGATCGGCGAAGAGTCGAGATAGGAGCGCTGCAGACCGCCTGCCATATGCATCTGGCCTTTATTGAGCGTCATGAACAGCGGCGAGCTTCCGCTTGATGCGGTTACATCGCAATCCGTCACCGAAGCCGTCGCGTTTTCGCCGTTGACAGCAATTGCGGGAGCGCCAACCGCATTCGTATTGATGATCGAGCCAAGCAGATTGAGCGTCGAGCCTGGCGCGCCAAGAACAGCGGCATTAATGCCCTCGTTACTGGTCTGTTCAAAATTTGTGGAATCGCCTGTTTTGTCGAGAATCGACTGGCTGAGTGTGACAGAAGACAGATTCTGCGCCAGAACAATGCTCTGATCGGGCTGATCCGCCGCCAGACGGGCTGTGATCGTCTGCGCATCGGTGATGTTCATGACCGCCTGCGCATTCGCAATGCCCTCTGCTTTGGGCTCTTCCGCCGGTTTTTCGGTTGTGGTCTGTTCGCTCGATGCGCTCTGCGAAGAAGAGACTTCGCTCTCCTGCGGCTTTTCATTGACCGCAACGGCTGGTTTGTCAAAGCGAAGTTCAGGCATTGTACCGACAAGCGCCGTGCCAAGCGCGAACGCGCCCACACCGCCAAGAACGGTGATGCCGGCAGCTGAAATCAGACTTTTTCTGCTGGATTTGACTTCCTTGAAGCTTTTGCGGTTGCCTTTCGATACCCATGCCCAGGCAAAGCAGCATGCGCTCGCGGCTCCAAGCAGAACAATAGCCGCAAAATAGCCGGCGCCGATCTGCGCCGAAGCCGACTGGCTGAGCGCGCGTTTGGCCATCAGCGCATCGTGCGCGCTGAGAATCTGGGCAAACAGGAAATACAGGAACAAAAAGCCGCCCGCAAGCGTGAGATAGTTTTTTGCACTTTTTTTCATGCAGATCCCCCTTGATCTGATCTGTATCATCTATGCAGGCCGGTGATGTTTTCCTCTGTTTTTTGCACTGAAACGCAGTCAGGCAAAGGAAAAAAACAATACGGTCTGCGATTTGGTTTTCATTATACGACAAATAAAAGGCGTCCGACCATTGATGATCAGACGCCTTCAATAAGTTTTCATTTATCACGCACGATGTATGAAAACATACGTGCGAAAGACTGTATGGTCCGTCTTCTACTTGTGGTAGGAGCGGCCTTTTTCAATCATGAACGAACGGTAGATCTGTTCGAGAACAAGCACTCTGCACATCAGATGCGTAAACGTCAGGTCCGAAAGTTTCCAGCGCACATTGGCGCGGGCAACGACTTCGGGCGACGGGCCAAGAGAGCCGGCAATGACAAAGACGAGCGGTTTGGAACTGTTGGTCCATGATGCGCGCAGTCTGGCGAATTCTTCAGATGACCATGTTTTTCCATGCAGATCGAGAAGGATCACGAAATCATCGGGACGAATTTTTTCGAGAACGCGGTCGCCTTCAATGCGTTTGATGCGCGCCGCTTCCTTTTCAAACTGCGATTTGTCGTCCGGTTCATCCTTGAACTCGACAACTTCCACTTTGTCAAACGCGCTCAGCCGCTTGAGATATTCGCTTTCAAGCGAGCACAGGGCTTTGTCTTTGTTTCTGCCGATGGCAAAAAGCTTAATCAAGAACAGCCTCTGCCGGATAGTTCGCGGTCAGCGCGCGCACTTCTTCGCGTACGGCATGAGCGGTTTCATCGCTGCCGGATTTGAGAACCTGGCAGATCCAGCGTGCGATCTGTTCGAATTCCTTTTCGCCAAGACCGCGGCTGGTCATGGCTGCGGAGCCAAGACGGATACCGGAAGTCACGAACGGTTTCTGCTGGTCGAACGGAATGGTGTTTTTGTTTACCGTGATGCCGGCTTCGTCAAGCAGACGTTCGGCTTCTTTTCCGGTCATGTTGATGGAAGACATTGTGTCGAGCAGAAGCAGATGGTTGTCGCTTCCGCCGGATACCATGCGGATGCCTTCTTCTTCGAATACGCGCGCCATTGCCTGCACGTTGTCGAGAATGCGCTGCGCGTAAGCTTTGAATTCAGGCTGGCTGGCTTCGTAGAGCGCGATGCCTTTAGCGGCGATGACATGTTCGAGCGGTCCGCCCTGCATGCCCGGGAATGTGCGGGAATCCAGTTTCTTGGCGAACTCTTCTTTGCACAGAACCATGCCTCCACGCGGTCCGCGCAGAGTTTTATGGGTTGTTGTTGTGACAAAGTCTGCATAAGGAACAGGAGAGGGGTGCAGTCCTGCGGCTACAAGTCCGGCGATGTGCGCCATGTCGACCATCAGCAGCGCGCCGGATTTTTTGGCGATCTCGCCCAGACGTTCGAAATCGATCACGCGCGGGTAAGCGGAAGCGCCGGCAACGATCAGTTTCGGATGATGTTCCATAGCCAGTTCTTCGAGCTTGTCGTAGTCGATACGCTCTGTTTCAGGGTCAACGTTGTAGGGAATGAAATTGTATGTGCGTCCGGAGAAGTTCAGCGGATGACCGTGTGTAAGATGTCCGCCGCTGGTCAAATCCATACCGAGCACGGTATCGCCGGCTTCAAGCACGGTGTTGTATACGGACATATTGGCCTGGCTTCCGGAATGCGCCTGCACGTTGGCATGCTCAGCGCCGAACAGTTCTTTGGCGCGCTGACGGGCCAGTTCTTCAGCCTGGTCGACGTAGATGCATCCGCCGTAGTAGCGTTTGCCGGGGTAACCCTCCGCATATTTGTTGGTCAGACAGGAACCCTGCGCTTCGCGCACTTCGCTGGATACGTAGTTTTCGGAAGCAATGAGTTCAACATTCTGTTTCTGACGGTTCTCCTCGCGGGAGATGATTTCAAACATTTCAAGATCTCGCATTGTAGTCTCCTTTTGTGTCATGCCTCATACAATAACAGAAAGAAAAAGAGTCATTGAAACAAAATGGACGGTTTTCCCTTTTTTCCGCATTTTCCATGAATTTCGTATTTGTTTTCGATTCATTTCCACGATTCCGCCGTTGGTGAACAATATTTGAAAAATCGGCGTCAAAAAAGGCGATCTTCCCTTACGGGGATGATCGCCCTCATCTTTTTTCCATGAATTGTATTCAGATTGAGTATCGATTGATCCATTGCGCTCATTTATCGAAGCGCATGGCGTCTATCGCTTGAAGACACGCACAAGACGAACGATCAGCGCTGCTGCGGCTGTGATCGCGGCGGCGATGGCGGTCCATTTAATGACTGTGCGGACAATCTGCTCCCCTTCGCTCATCGGAAGTTCTTTCTCGGTGACTTCAAAAGGGATCTCCTGCTCGTTGACCATTTTTCTGGCAAACAGCTGGAACGCATCATCGATATCCATGCCGAGTTCTTCGCACAGTTCGCTCATCTGGTCTTTGAGTTTTTCATTCATTTCGAAGCTTACGTTTGTTGTAGCCATAATCAGTACCTCGCTTTTGTTTGAGTATAGCACGAGTGTGCATTTACGCTTCGATGGATGCCGAAAAAGCCGCCCCAGACATAATGCGGGACGGCTTTGAATATCACAAAGAAAGGCGTTCTGCCAAGAGGGATTCAACTGTGCGCTTCTCTCTTCTCCATGCAGAGTTTTAGAACAGCGTGAGCTGATCCTGTTCGGCCAGGCCTTCAAGCGCGCCGAGAAAATCGAGACGCTCGATCAGAGTCTTGGAAAGACCCGTTCGTCTGAGCAGATCTTCCTTGGACATAAACGGACGCTCTTCTCTGGCGGCGACAATTGATTTCGCCACGTTTTCGCCAAGCGAATCCACTGCCGAAAACGGCGGGATGATCGCGTGGTCGTCATCGGGATCGAAAATGTATTCCGTTGCCGCCGAGCGGGTGACGGAAAGCGGAGCGATGCGGTAGCCGCGCATGTACATCTCGTTGGCCAGTTCGAGCGTATCGTACAGATCCTCTTCCTTCTTTTCCAGTTTGCGGGATTTGGTCTGCTTGACGTTTTCGATCTCGAACATCTTCTTCTGCACCGCGCCAAGACCCGAGGTCATGATCGCCAGATCGCTCGCGGTGGCACGAATGGAGAAGAACTGGCAATAGTAGGCGCGCGGAATATGCACTTTAAACCAGGCAATGCGCACCGCCATCATGACATAGGCGACCGCGTGAGCTTTCGGGAACATGTACTTGATCTTGCGGCACGAATCGAGATACCACTCGGGCACATTGTGTTCATGCATCAGGTCTTCCCATTCGGGCTTCAGGCCTTTTCCCTTTCGCACGCTTTCCATAATCGTAAAGCTCGATTTGGAGGGCAGTCCGTAGCGTATGAGATCGACCATGATGTCGTCTCGGCATCCGATAACCTGACGCAGCGTGCACGTGCCGTTGTCGATCAGGTCTTTCGCGTTGTTGAGCCATACGTTGGTGCCGTGCGACAGACCTGAAATCGAGACAAGCTCGGCAAATGTCGTCGGTCTTGTCAGTTCAAGAATGCCGCGGACAAAAGGCGTACCGAATTCGGGAATACCGGCTGCGCCGGTTGTTTCCTTGTAGCGCGTGGTATCCAGACCAAGCGCATCGGGTTTGGAGAAGATCGACATCGTTTCCGGATCGTTCATCGGAATCGTCGTGACATCGACACCGGTCAGACGCTCCATCATCTTCATCGCGGTCGGGTCTACGTGACCGAGAATATCGAATTTGAGGATGTTGTCGTGAATCTGGTGGAAGTCGAAATGCGTTGTCTTCCACTCGGCATACGGGTTGTTTGCGGGGTACTGCACCGGTGTAAAGTCGTGTACATCCATATCGAGCGGCACGACAACAATTCCGCCCGGATGCTGACCGGTTGTGCGCTTGACGCCCGCGCACGACTGCGCGAGATCGACGCGCTTGTATTCGGAGAACGGGTGCTCGAGAAGCCCCATTTCTTCTTCGTAGCCTTTGACATAGCCGTAGGCGGTTTTCTCCTGCACCGTACCTACTGTGCCGGCGCGGAAAACATGCTCGTCTCCAAAGATTGTCTTGGTGAACGCATGAGCGTTTGGCTGGTATTCGCCCGAGAAGTTCAAGTCGATATCGGGGACTTTGTCGCCCTCGAAGCCAAGGAACGTTTCAAACGGAATATCCTGTCCATCGCCCTTCATTTTGTGTCCGCATTCGGGACAGTTCTTGTCCGGAAGGTCGAAGCCGGAATGGATATGCGGATCTTCGATCCATTCGAGATGCTTACACTCGGGACACAGATAGTGCGGCTTGAGCGGGTTTACTTCCGTAATGCCCGACATCGTCGCGACAAAGGACGATCCTACCGATCCTCGCGAACCGACAAGATAGCCGTCCTCGTTGCTCTTTTTCACGAGCAGATGCGAGATGTAGTAAACCACGTAGTAGCCCGCGCCAATGATCGCATCGAGCTCGCGCTCCAGACGGGCGCTTACGGGTTCAGGCAGCGGTTCGCCATACTGCTTGACTGCTGTTTCGTGGCAGATATCGCGCAGTTTCTGGTCGGAGCCTTCCATTTCAGGCGGATACAGTTTGTCTTTGATCGGAAACAGTTCTTCACACTGTTCGCTTAGTTTTCTGGGGTTTTCGATGACGATTTCGCGAATCGTCTGCGGATCGTCAAGCCACGCGAAAGCATCGAGCATCTGTCGGGTATTCAGAAACACCTGATCAGGCGAACTGCAGCGCTGACGCAGCATGGGATCGCGAATAAAGAGCGGGTGGCGTGTGCCGCCCTGCAGTTTCGAGTTGATGAAAATATCGCGCACGCGCTTGAAGCGCTCGCTGACGTAATGGCAGTCTGAAGACGCGATAACCGGAATACCGGCTTTTTTTCCGGCTTCCAGAATAAACGTGAGAATCTGCTTGAGTTCGTCCACACCGTGAATGCTCTGGTTGTCGAGCAGATTTTTATAAACCGCCAGAGGCTGCACTTCGAGATAGTCATAGAAGCCGACAGCGTCGTCGAGTTCCTTCTCGCTGCGCGTATGCGCAAGATCGAAAATCTCGCCGTTCTGGCAGCTCGAACCGAAAAGCAGATTGCCTTTGTCGTGGTATTCCTTGAGAACGCTGCGCGGAATGCGCGGTTCGCCGGTGACATTGGTCGATGCGGGATTGTATTTGAGGTATTTCGTATGCGACAAGGTGACAAGTTCGAAGAGTTCCTTCAGACCTGCCTTGTTTTTGGCATAGACGCAGATGTGCTGTCCGAAGTTTTTGCGCAGAGCGCTGCTCGTGTCGATATGCGTGAGCGACTCGAGCGTTGTGTCCTGTCCCCAGTCCCGAAGCAGATACAAAAAGACGGAACTGAGCACCTGGGCATCATAGTCGGCGCGGTGCGCGCCTTCTCCATCGTAAGGCACATCGTAGTGACGGCACAGCGCGCCAAGGCGGTAGCTGCGCAGATCGAACATGCTTCGCGCGGCGGGAAGCGTATCGATAACGGGGTTGTCAAACTCCGGTTTGCCCAGATCGCGGGCCGCGGCATTGAGCATGCCGTAGTCGAACTTGGCGTTATGAGCGACAAGAATCGCGTCGCCGATAAACTCGCGCAGACGATCGAACTCTTCTTCGATCGGTCTGGCGGAGTCGACATCGATCTGGCGTATGCGTGTCAGTTCGGTAATCGAAGCGGGAATCTGACGTTTGGGGTTGATGAAGGTCTGGAGACGATCGATAATCTCTCCGTTTTTCATCTTGACCGCGCCAAATTCAATGATTTTATCGAGGCGGCTGGAAAGTCCGGTCGTTTCCAAGTCGAAGATCACATATTCGGCATCTTCCAGACGCTGATCGCGCACATTCCAGACAACTTCGAACGAATCGTCGACCATTGTCATCTCGCATCCGTACAGCATCTTGAACTGGCGTTCCTTGTCTTTCTTTTTGAGCGCTTCGATTTTGTGCTGCGCCATGGGGAACGCCTGCACGACGTTGTGATCGCAAAGACCGACGCAGTCCATGCCCCAGTCCCATGCCTGCTGAACATAGCTTTCAATGGGACTTACGCCGTCCATTTCCGAGAACGTGGAATGCACATGCCACTCGACGCGCTTGACGGGCTCATTGTCGAGCACGCGCGGCGCTCTGGCTTCTTCAATGGTTCGAATCGAAAGCGTGATGCCGCGCTTGTACGTATCAAACGCCACCGATCCGGTGATGCTGACGTACTGACCCGGTTTGAAGCTCTGCATGGTTTCGAGCGGCATTTTCTTGGATTCGAACGCTTTGCAGAACATCGCATCGTCTTCATCCGAGATATACAGCTCGAGAAGGTTGCGTCCGCCGCGCAGTTCCCTGACTTCCGAGGCGAAAATGCGTCCTTCGATCATGATATTGTTCATGCCGTCTTCCAAATCGCGTATGGCGACTTTTTCCGGTTTGGACGGCTTTCTGAAATCGCGCTGCGCCGGACGTTCGCTCTGTACAGGTTTATGCACGGGAGGCGGCACAACGCCCTGGGCGCAGGGCACTGCTTCTTCTTCATAGCGGCGTTCCTGATACTCGCAGGCGATCTGAATGCCGAAACCGATATCGCGCAGTCTTTCCTGCAGCGCGCCCGCATTTTTTTCCATGCGCGTGATCTGTTCGGGATTCATGGTGATGTAGCGAAGCGTGCCATCGCCTTCAAGGCTTGGATGCATGCCTTTGAACGCTTCAAACTCGCGCGTGCTGCTGATCATATGGTCGGCATACGCTTCGATGAGCGGCAGGCTCAGTTCGCTTTGCGCGGGAGCAAAGCCTAACTGCACATCGGTATGAAGCGCCATGCGCA
>CAOKFJ010000029.1 GCA_948467695.1 uncultured Allobaculum sp.
AAATCCAATGCATTCAGGCACTCTTTCGAGAGTGCTTTTTTGCGTTTGGATTGTCTCCATAAACGGACTGGAACGATTTTGCGGCAGACTAACCCGCATTTGATCTTTGAACGTACAATAGAACTTGAGATCGAAGCAGCGCTTCAAGTCTATGCGTATACAGGCATGAGCAGTATCGTTTTTCTCACGGCATGGCTATTGAGAAAAACTTTTCATGTGCGCTTCGATTGGCAGCGAGGTAAATCTTATGAACAATACCCAGAACAGAACAGAGAACAATACCGATATTCGCAAAGAGAGCCACGCGGGCATATGCGGTGCCATCATGGTCTGCCATCCGCCGATTATCATTCCAGGTGTCGGCAAAGGGGAAGAAAAAAAGATTGCGGATATTTCTGATGCATACGCGAAAGCCGCAAAAACCATCTGTGATCTTGACCCGGAGACGGTTGTGATTCTTTCACCGCATGCGCCAAGCTATATCGACTATATTCAGCTGACCAGCGCGCCGCGCTCACGCGGCAGTCTAGCCGATTTCAATGACCCGGATGATACGTTTGAGATCAGCAATGACACTGAACTGGTTCGAAAGCTTGAGTCCATGGCCAAGAAGGAAGATTTCGCCATGGGAACACTCGGTTCGCAAAACGGACCGCTTGACCACGGCACGATGGTTCCGCTGTATTTTCTTAGAGACCTCAAGAAGAATGTGAAAATCGTTCGCGTTTCGGTTGGCGGTCTGAGTCATCTTGATCATTACAAAGCCGGCATGATGATCGCAAAAGCTGCCAGAGAGCTCAATAAGCGCGTTGCGATCGTCGCTTCGGGCGATCTGTCGCATTGTCAGAAAGCGGGAACGCATTACGGCTATAAAGAATGCGGTCCTGCCTATGACAGGAAAATTATGGAGATCATGTCGGCAGCGGACTTTGAAGCGCTTGTCGCCATGCCTCAGTCTGCGGCAGAAGATGCAATGTCATGCGGTCACAATGCGTTCTGCATCATGGCAGGCGCGCTTGATGGATTCTCTGTACATCCCGAAGCTCTGGCGCACAGCGCCGTGTTTGGAGTCGGGTACGGTATCTGCACCTATACAAATCTGCGAGAAGATGAAAGCAGGAAGCTGTACGACAAGATGTGTCGGGACGCGATCGAGAGAAGAGCCAAAGAGAAGGCTGAAAAGGATGCGTATGTGCGTATAGCATGGGATACCGTCGAAGCGTATGTCAAAACCGGACGCGTACCCGAAAAGCAGCTGATGGAACAGCTTGAAGCGTCCGCATGCGAAGGAATGAAAAAAGAGCGGGCAGGCGTGTTTGTATCCATTCATGAAAACGGAAATCTTCGCGGATGCATCGGCACGATTCTGCCGGTCCAGGATAATATCGCCCTGGAAATCATGCGCAACGCAGTTGCCGCATGTTCGAGAGATCCCCGCTTTCCTTCGGTTCGGGAAGAAGAACTCGATTCTCTTGAATACCATGTGGATGTGCTGAGCGAACCTGAAGTCTGTCAGAAAAAAGATCTTGATGTTTCGAAATACGGCGTAATCGTGACTTCCGGGAACAAGCGCGGAGTGCTGCTGCCCGATCTGGAGGGCGTGGACACAGTAGAAGATCAGCTTCGCATCGCCAGACAGAAAGCCGGAATATCCAATCGTGATCGGGATGTGGTGCTCGAACGCTTTGAGGTGGTGCGTCACCAGTGAAATGTACCGTTTGTTTTCGCCTGTGCGACCTGAAATAAGGACAGACCGGCTTCTGCATGGCGCGCTTGTGCAAAGAAGGTAAAATTGTCGATCGCAATTACGGCAGAATCACAAGCGCTGCCCTGGATCCGATCGAAAAAAAGCCGCTCTCTGCCTTTTATCCCGGTTCGATGATTTTATCGGTCGGCTCATACGGATGCTCGCTTGCCTGTCCGTTCTGCCAGAATCACACGATTTCAAAAGCCGATCTGAACAGTCAGGCAGAATACGTTCCTCCAGAAGAACTGGTCAGACAGGCACTCGCTCTGCGCGACTATGGAAATATCGGGATCGCATTTACATATAATGAACCGCTGACTGGATATGAATACGTGCGGGACTGCGCAAAACTTGCCAAAGAGAGCGGACTGAAAACGGTCGTGGTGACCTCCGGCAACGCTTCGCTTGACGTTCTTGAAGAAATTCTGCCGTATATCGATGCGTTCAATATTGATCTCAAAGGTTTTACGCAGGAATACTACGATTATGTGGGCGGAGATCTAGAAATGGTCAAAGCGTTCATTGAACGCGCAGCGAAAGATGCGCATGTCGAACTGACGACACTTGTTGTGCCGGGCAGAAACGATTCAATGGAAGAGATGGAGCGCATGTGCACGTGGATCGCGGGTATTTCGCCCGATATTGTTCTTCATCTTTCACGCTATTTTCCCCGCTATCGAGAAAACACGCCTCCAACACCAATTGAGACGCTTCGCGCGCTGCAAAAAGTTGCGCACACTTGCCTTAAAAATGTGCGTTTAGGGAATGTATAAAATGACAGTATCTCAATCGTGTTAGAATTGCATAAAGAATGTATGAGATAACGGTTACATCCGCGAAAGATGCACTGTTGAAATTAGTGCAGAGAATCGACTTGAAAATTGCCTGTTCAAGGTGATTTGATTTCACTTGAAAGCTGGTGCATAAGAAAAACGGAGATCGCAGATATGCGGTCTCCGTATGTTTTCTGTGTGTTTGAATCGATTAGATTACCGCGGAGCCGAGAGCGTTTTCTCTGGTGCGGCGAGGGATAAGGGCGGTGATTTCGTCGTGATCGTATCCCACGGTCATGCTGTGTTCGGAAAGCAGAATCGGGCGTTTCAGGATCGACGGATTATCATGGATAAAGCTTGTCAGTTCCTGAACTGTCATATCTTCAAGACGGCCTCCGAGCAGAGCGTAGGTTTTGGAACGCGTCGAAATGATGTCGTCCGTTCCGTTTTCACAGCGGGCCATCAGGTATTTGATTTCCTTTTCCGTCAGGTCGTTGGAAAACACGTTCTTTTCCACATAGTTGATATGGTTTTCATCCAGCCATTTTTTGGCTTTGCGGCAGTTCGAACAGCCGGGTGAAGTATAGAACAATACTGTATTCATAAGCTGCGAGCCACCTCCTTTCGGCGCAAATATTAATAGCGATTTAATCCTACTTAACGCGCATCAAACGTGCAAGATGCATTTTTGTTTTCACTTTGAAATCACGCAATAACGGCAATGTAAGCGTTCATCAATACCGGATTGTCGGAAATTATGGGAAGAGGTGTATGAAAGCGAATCAAAATCAGGAGGGAAGAATATTTGAAATATGCATATTCATGTGTGACGGGATAAATTGGAAATGGATGAGATCGCCTTTATTTCCGGCTTGTTTGCCGAATTTGAAAGACTTGAAGCAAACATTCTTTTCTGTCAAATGTACGTGACAGAAAAAAGTGCTATATTATCAAAGGTTATTTTTGAAAGGACAAATTATGGGAAGACATTTTGAAGTGCGCGCTGCAGCCATGGCCAAAACTGCCGCCGCCAAAGCCAAGGTATACTCCAGATACTCCAAAGAGATTTTAGTGGCCGCGAAAAACGGTGAGCCGGATCCGGACATGAACCAGGCTCTGAAGAAAGCGATCGCTCGTGCGAAAGCCAACTCCGTTCCGAGTGACGTTATCAAACGCGCCATCGACAAAGCTAAATCTTCCGCTGATGAAAGCTTCTCCGAAGCCCGCTATGAAGGATTCGGTCAGGGTGCAGGGTCCACTGTTATCATCGACTGCCTCACTGATAACGCAAACCGTACAATCGCGAACCTTCGCGCATGCTTCAACAAATCCAAATCCAAAATGGGTGTAAACGGATCCGTTTCCTTCGGCTACGAAGATCTCGGTGTTATCGTTATCCCCTTCGAAGACGAGGATGCCATGATGGAAGCCATGATTGAAGGCGAAATCGATCTGCGCGATGTTGAAGTAGAAGACGGATTCATGACCGTTACTGTAGATCCGACACAGCTTGACGATGCCAAAGAAGCAATCGACAAACTCATCCCGGATGTTAAATACGAAGTGCTCGAACGCCGCATGGTTGCCAACGACACTGTTGAACTCGAAGGCGACGATCTCGATCTGTTCAAACGTCTGCTGACTCTGCTTGACGATGTTGACGATGTGCAGAACGTTTATCACAACGTATCCAATATCTAGTGTTCATACCGCGCGAAATCCAAAGACGTCTGTTCACTTGTTTCGCACATTGCACAAAGAGCATAAAAGCGCAGTCACAGGACTGCGCTTTTTGTGTGGAAAGTTTTTTGAGCAAGGGAGAGAGTCCCCACGTCCTCTTAAGCTGCAGGGGCGTCTATCGTGTCGTCTTTTGCATTTGCATCGGCGGTATCTTCGCTTTTCGGCTCGATTTTCCAGAGTTTGTCCTCTTTGCGGTTGGTGAGCGCTTTGATGAAACTGTCCTGGGCACCGGGATAGTTTGCGTAGAGCCCGTTGAGCATGTCTTTCATTTCCTGACGCTGGCTGTAGCCGTCATTGGGGCAAACCGGCTTGACGGCGGGAATGTCGTTGAATGCGCATGCCTGAATGATCTCCGCTTCCTTGAGATAGACCATCGGACGGATCATGGTCAGATTCGTGCGGGACATGTGCTGCTTGGGCATGAAGGTTGCGAACCGTCCGCCGTGGATGAGATTAAGCAGGATGGTTTCGATCGCGTCATCGGCATGATGTCCGAAAACGATCTTGTTGCAGCCCAGGCGTTTTGCCTCATCGATCAGCGTTCCTTTTTTGAGCGTCGAGCAAAGCGAGCACTGAATGCGTCCGCCCTGCAGATTTTTTTCGAGCTTGAGAATGTCGTAGATGTGCGTTTCAACGATATGCAGTTCGAGATTGTGCTTTTTCGCGAATTCCTGCATCAGTTCGTTTTCTTTCTGTGAAAAGCCGACATCGACATGAATGGCGCAAAGCGAGAAGTCCTTGCCTTTGAAGCGTCTGTACATCGACAGCGCGATCCACATGAGCATGGAGTCTTTTCCGCCCGAGAGCGCAACGGCAAGACGATCGCCCGGTTCGATGAGATTGAAGTCCTGGTCGGCATTGCGAATGCCGCGAAGAATAGTCTGAATTTTCATGGAATCTCCTTTTCAAAGCGCCAAAAGCCCTTACCTTCGGCATATGGACAGTACGCTTTGACGTTTGATGATTTGTGCTTAGAATAGCGGTATGGAATTAGATGGAATCTTGGTAATCCGCAAGCCCGAAGGCATGACAAGCTTTGATGTCATTGCGCGGCTGCGAAAAAAATATAAACAGAAAAAGTTCGGCCACACCGGAACGCTCGATCCCATGGCATCCGGTGTCCTGGTCGTAATGGCAGGAAAAGCCTGCAAAATTTTACCCTACATTCAGGATACAGACAAAGAATACATCGCCACGCTCGCACTTGGCTCGCAATACGATACGGACGATGTCTTTGGCACGCTCGAAAAGACGCAGGAAGTCAACACGGACTTTGATGCCGACGCCATTCTGGCATCGTTTAAAGGAAAGCTTCACCAGCGCGTGCCCAAAGCAAGCGCCAAGAAGGTCAACGGCAAAAAGCTCTACGACTATCTTCGCGCCGATCAGGAAGTACCTGAAATCTACAGCGATGTCGAAGTCTATGACATCGAACGTCTCGAAGCCGATGAAAAGCATCCCGATGATCTTCGCTTTCGCGTAGCCTGTTCCTCGGGAACCTATATCCGCTCCATATGCCGCGACTTTGGAGAAAAGACAGGCAATCTTGCAGCGATGACTTCGCTTGTGCGCACGAAAGCCAACGGCTTCACGCTTGATCAGGCAGATGATCTCGATGCCGAGGCGCATCGCCTGTATCCGATTGCGATGATGCTCGACTATCCGCAGATTCAGGCAGAAAATTTCGACGATATCCGAAACGGCAAGAAAATCCGGCTCGATACGGACGCGGACCGCGTTCTGATGATGGATGGCGAAACGGCGCTGGCGATTTATGATCGCATGACTCCCGGAAGAAATGTGTTCGCAAGCGCCAGGGGGCTCTGGTAATGAAGACGATCCGCATTGATTCGACAAAAACATACGATTTGCCGGAAAGCGTATGCGCGCTCGGCTTTTTCGACGGCATTCACCGCGGTCACCAGCAGCTGATTCAGGCGGCGATCGATGACGCAAAAGCGCAGGGAAGAAAAAGCGCGGTGCTCACTTTCGATCCCGATCCATGGAAAGTGCTCAAGCCCGATGCCGAACTGACGCATCTTAGCGCGCTCGACGACAAGACGGCGATTCTGAACGCTATGGGCGTCGACCTCTTTTATGTGGTTGAATTCACACGCGATTTTGCCGGATTCTCGATTGAAGAATTTCACGCGTTTTTAAGCGGACTGAACATTGCCGGCATCGTATGCGGTTTTGACTATACGTATGGAAAAAAGGGAATCGGCAATACGCAGACGCTTGCCGCTGCCGATGAGTTTTCGCTTCGCGTCATCGACCAGATTTCCGATGATCTTGCAAAAATTTCAAGCAGCCGCATTGAAGCGCTTCTCGATGATGGCGATGTCGCCAAAGCCAACGAGCTGCTTGGCTACATGTACTCCATCAAAGGCGTGATTGAGCCCGGATTTCAGCGGGGAAGACAGATCGGCTTTCCGACAGCCAATCTCGATTTTTCCAGTGAAGAAGTCTGCCCGGCGCATGGCGTGTATGCGGGATATGTGTATGTGGATGGCCAGTATCGCGGCGCGATGATCAACATCGGCAAGAATCCCACGTTCAACAACACTAATCGCACGATCGAAGCGTATATTTTCGATTTTGAGGGCGATCTGTACGATCACGCGGCGCGTTTCTTCTTCGCGAAGAGACTTCGCGGCGAGATTCGCTTTTCGAGTGTCGATGATCTGAAAAAACAGCTGACCAAGGATGTGGACAGCGCCAGAGAGGCTCTTAAAGAGCACGAAGCAGAGTTTGAAACGACTAAACGCCTGTGGTCTCTGGCCGGATCAGTCTGTTAAATGCTTCAGCCGCAGACGCTGCGGCAATACTATGCAAATGGACGCAGTAACGCCGCGCTGCACGATACAATACAGGTCGAGAACATACCGTATATGCTCGCTTCGATTTCCCGTTTTTGAGGCATATACAGGAATGCGGGTCTGTTTTATCATATACAGAAGACTGCCGCAGATCTTCATAACGATATTCTGTGAGCAGATCAGCGATAAAGCGCACACTGCCGGCTATGCCGTGCACATCGGCGTCAATTTTTGAGTTTGACGGTGTGCAATGGTATACTTGAGCAGTAAAGTCAGGTGAAAATTATGCCAAATGAAACAAGTGTAATGAAAGTTCAGGACCAGTACGGTTCCGTTGTGTACAACCGTTCTGTCTTCTCTGCGATTGCCCGCAATGTCATTGACGAAAGCAAGGACGCCGAGGCGGCGGAAAGCTCGAAGATGTTCAATTCCGAAAAGCTCTCCCGCATCGAAGAAGGAAAGCTCTACATCTCGATTCCCGTACGCGTCAGCTGCAAAGCCAATGTGACCGATGTTTGTGCTGCACTGCAGACCAAGATTTACGAAAGTATTGAATACATGACCGACTACAAGCCGGAATCCATCGAGATTCAGGTCGTCGGCTTTATCTTCTAAGGGAAATCGGCGGATTTCCCTTTTTTAGAAAGGACCTTTATGACAGAGTTTAACGCACTTACAGACGGAAGCCGGATGAGCGAAGAGGAAGTGAATTCGAAACTCGAACTGCTTCCCGAAAACGTGTACGAAGCCATCAAAGACCGTCTAGACGAGATTCCTTTCGAGATTCGTCTTGCCCTCGCCACGGAAACACCGCTTCCTGGCGAAACGCTTAAAAAATACGGTATTCCCATGGACCCCGCCATGTCCGTTACCGGAAAGAAAGCACGTAAGAAAACCATGGCGGATCTGCGTGAAATGGACGATGAGGAACTGGCTGAAAAAGTCGCCAATCTATCTCCGTTCGTTTATGACGCTATCAAAGACCGACTGGATGAAATTCCCAAGGAAGTCAAGGAAGCCCTCGTGCAGAAGATCGAACTCCCCCGTTCGACCATGATCCGCTATGGCATCCCCTCCAACCGTCATCAGATGCGCGTCATCGCACTTGAAGCGCTCTATGCCAATCTGCTGGTCGGCACCGATATCCGTAAAGCCCTCGTTCAGGCGCTGTGCAATTCGAACCAGGCGGACGGCTTCCTTTGCATGCTGACGATGGATACCGTGGATAACAAGGAAGAATTCATCGAAACCATCACGCCGCTTCTTCAGGAAGGCTGGAGCTTCGATCGTCTCCCTGTCATCGAACAGGCGATTCTGCTGATGAGCTGCGAGGAAATCCTCGAAATGGGCACCGAAAAAACACCGGTGATCAACGAAGCGGTAACGCTGTGCAAAGAGTACGGCGATGCCGACTCGCCCAAATACGTCAACGCGATTCTGGATAAAATCGAAGGATAACATCAAATGAAAACCGTAAAAGTTTCCCGTGTCGTCGAGCTGATCAGCGCATTTCTGCGCGATCGCGTGCGCTTGAACGATGTCATGATTTCCGGGGAACTCTCCAACGTCAAATATGTCAGTGGACACTGCTATTTTGATCTGAAGGATGAACAGGGACAGCTGTCCTGTACTCTCTGGCGATCGTATGCCGACAAGGCCGGCTTTCGTCTCGAAGACGGGATGGCTGTCCTTGTTCATGGTACCGTCAACGTATACGCAAAACGCGGTTCGCTGCAGCTCAATGTCGACCGCATCGAACTCGACGGCATCGGCGCGCTCTATCTCGAACTTGAGCAGCGCAAGAAAAAGCTTGCCGCTCTCGGTCTGTTCGATCAGGCGCGCAAGAAACCGCGTCCCAAAGAAATCCAGTCGATCGCGATCGTGACCGGGGCATCGACTGCGGCTTTGCAGGATGCGCTGAAAACCATCCGCCTTCGCTGGCCGATGCTTCGCGTCGAACTGTTTCCCGCGCCCGTGCAGGGTGTGGAAGCGCCGCCCAAAATTGTCAAAGCGCTGCTCGAAGCGGATAAAGCCGGACATGACGCCGTGCTGCTTATTCGAGGCGGAGGAAGTTTCGAAGATCTCTTCTGCTTCAACGATGAAGGCATTGTCCGCGCGCTGGCTGCCATGAAAACCTATACCGTTACCGGCATCGGTCATGAAGTGGATGTCACGCTGGCTGATTATGCGGCAGACCATCGCGCCCTTACGCCAACTGCAGCGGCGCAGTGGGTAACACCCGATCAGCGCGAGGTGTCGAGCCGTCTTTCGCTTCTGCAAAGACAGCTTGTCGACCGCGCAGGGTATATTCTGGACAACTCGAAGCAGAAACTTCTCTATCTGCTTGGCTCGTCGCCTCTGTCTTCGCCTGAAGACTATGTAATGGTCCGTCAGGAAAGACTCTCGCGAAATGTCGAACGCCTGCATTCTTCTTTGATGCAGATCGCGCAGACACACAGAAAGCGTCTTGATCAGCTCGAGACGCAGGTGCAAAGCGAAGCCTGCGCGTATCTGAATCTTCAGAAATCACGCGCTCAGTCGCTTGAAACGACGCTTTATATTCACTCGCCCTCGGGCTATGTGCAGCGCGAACATGCCAGACTGAAAGGACTGGATGAGGCTCTTGTGCGAAACGGATCGCATTACGAGCAGACAAGACGCAAGGATTTTGAGCGTCTGCAGTCTTTAATGGAAGCTTTATCGTGGACGCATACACTCGAAAGGGGCTTTTCGATCGTGACGCAGAACGACCATGTCATTAAAGACAGTGCCGATCTCGCCCTCAATGTGCCGGTTGCCATACAGTTTGCGCAGGGCAGCGCCCATGCGCGGATCCAGACGGTAAAAACCGAACGGAAAGCCGCTCCCAAACCGAAAAAGCAGAAGTCTTCCATCGTCGAAGATGCGCTTAAACAGTTTGGCGAGACAGCGGATCAGAATGCATCGTCAAACGATGCAGCAGACGCCACGTCTTCGACAGTCAATCTGTCAGAAGACTGAGCCGCTGCGGATTTATCTTTGTTTCAATCAGCGAAAGCCGCATACGCGTCTTTCGTTTTGATCATATACAGCGCATGCACGCAAAAGAGCATGCCCAAACCTGATACTGCATATGCACGACTCTTCAGGAGCGCGTTGTTCAAGCCTTGGCTTGTCATTTCGCATTGCCTGCATCCAACAGTCGCGCATTGATCATTCGTGTCCTGAGCTGCCGCGGATCACGCAAAACAACATGTTTTTGCATCGCGCGATCCGACTGACAGGACACAAGCAAGGAGAACATATGCCCGCATCAAAAAAAGACGCCATCAGCGCGCCGCTTGGCGAAGACGGAAAGCCAATGAGCTTTCAGCAGGCGATGAGCCGTCTGGAAGCGATTGTCGCCTCACTCAACAACCCCAGTCTTGAACTGGAACAGGCTATGGCCGACTTCAAGGAAGGACTGCAGATTTCGCGTTTCTGCCAGAGTCAGCTTGACCATTTCCAGAATGAAATGAACCAGCTCATCGAGCAGTCGGGAGAAAATCATGCCTGAAGCTTTACTTGCCATTAAAGAGCAGTTCGAGTCCGAACTTGCCTCAAGAATCGCCGCTCTGCCCGATTCCCGCATCAAAGAAGCGATGGGCTATTCGCTTTTAGGCGGCGGAAAACGCATCCGTCCGATGCTTCTGTTTGCCGCGCTTGACGCTTATGGCGTCGATATGCAGTTTGGTCTTTCCATGGCCTGCGCTATTGAAATGATGCATACCTATTCGCTCATTCATGACGACATGCCCGAGATGGACAACGACGAGCTTCGCCGCGGCAAGCCATGCAATCACATTGTATTCGGCAGCGATATCGCCCTGCTTGCCGGAGATGCGCTTCAGACGCTCGCGTTTGAAAGCGCCGCATCGACAAGCGATGCCATCAAAGCCGGAAAGCTCTGCCTGCTTCTCGCGAAAAAAGCCGGCGCGGCCGGCATGGCCTATGGTCAGGATCTTGATCTGGCTGGCGGAGCGGATACTTCGCTCGACCAGCTTGAAGCGATTGAAATGTACAAAACCGGCTGTCTGTTCGAACTGCCTCTTTGCGCAGCCGCCATTCTTGCCGGTCATGATGACGATATGGACGAATGGAACGCCATCGGCAAAGCCATCGGCATCCTCTTCCAGATTCAGGATGATCTGCTTGAAATGACCGTCAGCGAAGAGCAGATGGGTAAAAGTCTTTCGGATTCCAAAAACGAAAAAGCGACCGCGATTTCGCTTTTGGGCTATGAAGAAGGCGCGCGCAGAGTCGAAGCCTACTTTGACGAAATCGAAGCGATTCTTGACAGACTGTCACTCGATGACAAACTGCTGAGATCGCTGATCGATTCGATGAAAAACCGTCATAACTAGCCGTTTCGAAAAGCCGTTTTCCTGCAGGAAACGACGGATAGCTGACGATATCTATACAGATGCTCATGCATACGCATGCATGAAACGGAAAGGAGAGCCACAGGCATGAATCTGAGCGAACTGAACGGTCCTGCCGATCTTAAAGGGATGTCCGTGAAGGAACTCGAACAACTCGCGCGAGAAATTC
>CAOKFJ010000030.1 GCA_948467695.1 uncultured Allobaculum sp.
CTTGTTGAAGAGTGCTTCTCGTGTCGTGAGCGTGAGAACCAGATCGATTTGTTCGCGCAGATAGTTCATGCCGGCGCTTGTAATAGCAGCCATAGGAACATGCCTGGCTTTAAGATCGGCGACGACTTTCATCGGTTCCGCTTCCGGACTGGCACCGGAGTAGCTGATAAGAATCGCCAGATCATCCGGTGTCAGCGCTCGGGCGTTGAGTCCCATTTCTCTTGCCCGGACAACATGCACTGGCTTCTGGATCGACATCATTTTTCTCTGGAACAGTTCAGCGCTGTATGTATGCGGCGATACGCAGAAAATGACGATGCGATTGGCACGGCGCATGCGGTTGATCAGCCGGTTGAGGACGTCGTAATCCAGATTCTCGAGCGTGTCGTCAAGCGTCTGTACAGCTAATGTTCGCAGGTTGTCAGCGATATCCTGAGGAGACGATTTTTCGGAAAACGGAAAACTGAAGTCGACTTCATGCGAAAACTGATCCTGGTATTTCAGTTCGTTGTAATAGGCGCGCACGAATTCCTTCCACCCGCTGAAATCGAGCGCTTTGGCAAAACGGACGACGGATGCTTTGGAGGTATAGGTTTCCTGCGCGACATCGAGCAGACTTTTATCCAGAATCCGCTCGCGGTCCTCAAGGATATAATCGGCGATGGCGGACAGTGCCGAGTTGTTCTGAACGCTTAATTCTTCGATTTTCTGAAACAGAAACATAAAAGGTAACTCCTCTTCTCTTCTGTTCAAATCGTATCAGCGAATATCTCGGATTGGGATATACAACGGTAAAGAACAGGATAAAATGCCGAAAAGCCTCCGTTTGTGCGGAAAGAAAAAATCCGTACAGAACAGAGGCTTGTCGTTTTTTTGAAGATGCTTCGTTGAGGTTTGGTGTTTTAGAACGGTTATTTATGCGCCATGGAAAAGCGTGTACCCATTGCTTTGATGAGCAGCGGGACAAGAATCAGATCGAGAATCAGGGTCGGAATCATATAGGTTGCCTGATAGGCCATGGAGGGAACCCATGTCAGACCATAGAAGACAACGCCACTGATCGTCGAGGACAGAAAGCGCACCGCATTCGTTACGAGAATACCGGAGTAGAACAGTTTGAAGTTGGGGAACAGACACGCGATGCCGTAAACGGAAAACGCGATGAAGTAGTCGAGCAGAAACTGCACGAAACCGAGAATGTACATCTGTCCGGTCGCAAACTGCAGAAGCACGGAAAGCATGGCTGTGATGGTGCCCAGTTTCCAGCCGAGATGATAGCTCGCCATCAAAAGGGCAATCGTGCCGATTCCGAGTGTTCCGCCCTGGGGCATGCGAAAGAGCGGAAGGGTGTTGCTCAGCCAGTCGAGAACGAAAAACAGCGCCAGATACATCGCCATGTAGGCAATATTGCGGGTGTTAAACGTCGATGGTTTGGATTGTTCAGTCATGATTATCTCCTTCATGAGCCGAAGAAAGCCGGATTTTCTGGCTGTATTTCCGTTTTCTGCATCTTGTCATCGTGTGCGGGAGGCTATCCTTCTGCCTTTGCGCGTGCAGAAGAATGTCCTTAGTTTTGAGCAGAGCGCACATTCGGATACAGGAAAACGGCACTTAGTATTGTATAGCGATAATCGTGCAAAAAGGGATTCAAACTCTTCATGCCGGCAATCTTTTTTCGGATATGCCGATTCTGAAGCGAATTTCATAGAGAAATACAGCAAGCAGAAAACAGGCAGGATAGAACGGGCATCCACTTTGGAAGTTCTTTCTATCCTGCCTGTTTAGGTTATTTGCTGAAGAGTGTGCAGTAGATGAATTCTACCGGCGAGTTGATGCGCGCCTGCAGACCGACGCAGCCAACACCGCTTGAAATGGTGTAGTTAAAGCCTGTATTTGCATAGTGCGAACGGTTGATCGTCTGGCTTCCTTCGACGATGCGGTAGTTTCCAAGAATCGGCCATTTGATCTGCGAGCCGTGGGAGTTGCCCGCAAACGCCTGATCGGGGTTGAGTCCGCTGTCTTTTACGCTCAGAAAATTGTCCGGGTAATGCGACATGAGCAGTACGAACTGGTTTTCCATAATTGATGGAGCGATCGAAGCAGGATCGGGAGTCAGACCGAGACCAGCAAGACGAATGCCGCTGTCGGTGCTGATGGTGCTTGCCGTGCGGTTGGTGACAAGAACCGACTTGTTGTCGATGACTTCCACCTGCGCTTTGGCATAGACATCATTGACCGCAATCGAATGGTCGCTGTCGATGACATCCTGCTCGCCGGTTACCGCAAACTTTCCGCCCGGCGCGGAGACCGAACTGATCCATTCAGCCATCTGTTCGCGCATCGGTCCGCTTACCGGAGTGGCGGCAGAGAAGATATCGCCGCCGATCAGCAGAACATCGGGATCGAGTCTGGCGATTTCGGAAAACAGCTTGTCGCCTTTTTCTTTGGAAAATTCTTCGCTCATTTCCAGGTCGGTCAGATAGACAAAAGAAAACTGATCGAGCTCGCGCGGGATCTTTTCGCTTTCAATCTGCATGAAGCGGGAAGTAATTGTATATGGATTGACGCAGATTCCTTTGTAGAGAATTACGTTGAATATTCCCATGAGAATCGTTGTAATGGCTAGTGCGGCAAGCGAGACGCGCTGCCACAGGGGGAGTTTCTTTTTGGTCTGAGGCATACTCTTGCACTCCTTTATCGACTGTCGACCATGATGAAGTATCGGTCGCACAGTTTTTTTATTATAGAGCATCGTCGCCATAATCCAAATGTTCGTCTTGAAGAGTTGCGCGACTGTGCAAGCAAAAACGAAAAGGCAAATTCATGATCGGTAAAGTGCGTTGAACCTATCTGAAGAGATGAGCATGATTCTGAAAGGACAGATGCATTTTAATCCAGCTCGAAAGTGACAGCATCCTTACATGCGCCTTACATACAGCGCATCGAACTGTAATTGGAAAATGAAGTAAAAATTAAAAAATAATGTTAATTTCAAATCAGGAAAAGCGCTTTTCATTGAGAACCAGCGAGAGTGAATAAACGAAATTTCCATTCTGTCATAGAGGAGAATCGAAGTCTTGTCCGCATACCGCGCCTGAGTTTGCAGGGGGATGCATTTGAATGCTGTGTGGGCGTTATGCGGACGGCTGACAGATTCTTCATGTATGCAGCGGATATTCTTATTCATTCTCTGGAAAGGAAAAGTCACGATGAAACTGAACCGTAAAAGCATTGCCGCTTTGACCTGCTGCGTATTTCTCGTATTCGCGCTTTCTTCGGTATTCTGCATCGCGAAGATTGCCGGAGAGTCGATGACAGTCACGCGATATGGTCTTGGCTCGTCCGCTTCTGTTTTTCAAACCGATCAGAATACGCGTCAGAGTGATTTGAAAGACCTGCAGAAAATCGACAACGCAACCATAGCGTATGCGGATGGAGACAAACTTTTTGTTTATGATCCAGCCAGGTTTTTTCTGACCAATTCAAATCATCTTGATTTGAATGCAGTTCGTGGAATATCAGCTTATTTTGAAGCGAAGGACTATCAGACAGGCGATACACGATTCATTCGAAATACCGAAGACTTTCATGGTACAGAAAATGGTTTTGTGATTGATTCGCCCCAGCTGCGAAATGAAGGGATTTGCGAGATTCACAATTTTTTTGCCAAAAACGCTTCGTGCGCAGACAAGGAGATCTACGTGTATGCGCCAGCAGCGCAAGATCAGGCGAAGGCGGAAGAAATCTTTGAATCAATCGGTCTGCGCAAAAACAAGGCGCCTGTAAAGTCGTCTGGTCTGCTTCAGGTCTATCTGGATTCTTTTGCGCGCTATCGGACCGGTCTGGTTGCCTGTCTTGGATTGTCCGTCTGCGGTTTGATGCTTATCCTGCCTGTCTTGTCTGCACAAAAGGATACAGAGAAAGAACGGAAGAAAGAGCGTTCCTGGAAAACTGCATCCAAAGAGGCGGGAATGCGTATTGCCATTGAAGCCGTTTTTACTGCTGTTCTCTGCCTTTGCGCGCATATGCCATGGCGATTTGCCGTTTCGTATACTGTGCAGATTGTTATTGCGTTCGAACTGATTCGCCTGACAGCGTTTGTGACGGACAGGATGTTTTCCAATATCGTTTTTATGAAGCATCGATCCTCTGTTCTTGCGCTAAGCGGCGGTGTTCTTATGGCGGCTGGTTTGATCTTTCTGCTTCAGCTTTCGCTCGCTTTGCTTGAATCGCTCACTGCAGCGTTCAACATGAATGAAGCGCTGTTCATTCTGCTGTGGTTTGGACCGCTATGTTCTGCTTCAGTTTTCCTGATGAGAAAACTGCTGATCCAAATCCGCGATATGTCGAGCGCTGCGAACAGAATATTCTGGATCGCGCTGTCCGGCACAAGTGTGCTGCTGGTCATGCTGATTCAGTGTCTGAGTCCGTTTCGCTTCAGCGCTCTGTACCTGATTGCTTTAGCAGGACTGGAACTGATGAGCTTTGTGTTTTTCCGTCGGAAAAAAGCTGCTGCATAAACATCGTTCGCGTATGTTGAAGATGGTCGACGAGGGAACTATGCAATGCTGTTTGGAATATTGATGGGACAGCGGCGTTTGGCAAACCATTCGCCGCTGTCCCTTTTGTCGTGCAGGTAATGGAGCAGGGAAATTTCTTCGAAGGTTTAGTCGCGGAAGTACATAGCTGCAAGCAAACACCAGTCCGAGGCGCTCATTGCCTGTGCATAAAAAAACGCAAAGGCGAATGTTCAGTGCCTTTGCGTTTGGGATTGACTGGAGTGAACTACTCTTTGTTTTCGTGCGGTTTATTTCGATGGTAGCCGGGTTTGCGGTTCTGCATGCGGTTTCGATGCTGAGCGGCGAGTTCTTCCATCGCTTTTCGCGAGTTCAGAATAACCGGGATAACGATCGGGTTGCGGTGCGTCTTTTTATAGAGGAAAGGTTCGAGCGAAGAGCGGATGCAGTTTTTGATGTCCGCAAATGTCGTTCTTTCCTTCAGACGCGCCTGCAGGTTGGTCGAAACGATGAACTCGGCTTCGCGAAGAAGCGCCTGGGCATCTTTGAGGAAGACAAATCCACGGCTGACGATCACCGGTTTGGCAAGCAGACGGTTGGTGCTCGAATCGATCGGAACGATTACGGCGACCAGACCGTTGTCGGCTAGGATACGGCGGTCTTTAAGTACTGCAGTCGACAGACCGGAGATATCGTTGCCGTCAACATAGATATCATCGCCCTGATAGCGCCAGTCGGACTGGATGACTTCATGGTTGCGCAGCAGAAGCACGTCGCCGTTGGCGCAAACGAAAATGTTCGATGCGGGAATGCCCAGTTCAAGTGCGGACTGGCGGTGCTGCATGAGCATCTTGTGTTCGCCATGGATCGGCATGAAGTAGCGCGGCTTGATCAGCTGCATCATGAGTTTCTGTTCCTGCTTGGAAGCGTGTCCGGTGGTGTGCAGGTTGTTGAGAACGGATTTGTTCAGAACGGTTGCGCCGGAGCGGAACAGTTTGTCGACAATTTTATTGACGGACGCGTCGTTGCCCGGAATCGGGTTGGACGAGAAGACAACCGTGTCGGTCGGTTTGAGGTGGATAAAGCGGTGCGTGCCGTTGACGATGCGGCTGAGCGCGGCGAGCGGTTCGCCCTGGCTTCCGGTACACAGGATGCAGACTTTGCGGTCCGGTGTGGTGCGCAGTTCATCCGGGGAAAGAAGCTGGTCGTTGCGGATTTTGATAACGCCCATCTTTCGTCCGATATCCACGACGTTTTCCATGGAGCGGCCAAAGACAGCCACACGGCGTCCGGTTTTGATGGCGGCTTCAATGATCTGCGCCACGCGGTAAACGTTGGAGGCGAAGGTCGCCACAATCAGACGGTGGGAAACGCTGTTCATGATGCGCAGGATTTCCTTGGAAACGTCTTTTTCCGAAATGGAGAAGCCGTCGACACCGGAGTTGGTGGAGTCGCTCATCAGAAGATCAGGCTGAAGAACGCCGATATACGCCATTTTCTGGTAGTCGGCATTCTGACCGATCGGGGTAAGGTCAAATTTGAAGTCGCCGGTGTGGACGATCGAACCGTTGGGGGTGTTGATCAGAACACCGAGCGAATCAGGAATGGAGTGGATGGTGTTGAAGAAGCCGATCGAGAAGTAGCGGGTTTTGACGGCAGAGTTCTCGTCGATTTCGATGATGGGCACATGCGGCGCATCGCGGTGCTCGGCGAGTTTTTTCTCGATGAGCGCTTTGGCAAAACGGGGCGCGTAGATCGCGTCGATATTCACCTGCTTGATCAGGAAGGGAATGCCGCCGATGTGGTCTTCGTGTCCGTGGGTGATGACAAGCACTTTGCGCTTGTTGTTGTTGCGGATGAGATGGTGATAATCGGGAATGACGTAGTCAACGCCAAGCAGATCATCGCCGGGGAAAAGCACGCCGCAGTCGACGATGGCGATTTCATTGCCGTGTTCGTAGCAGTACATGTTCTTGCCGACTTCGCCAAGACCGCCAAGCGCGTAGATCTGCGTGTCGGTGGGCAGAACTTTGGCTTTGCTCGACTGCATGGGCAGTGCGGGAGCGTTAGGCTTGAGCGCCGGTTTGTTCGCATGGCCGTGTCCGGCTGCTTTTTTGTTTGCGGGGTGTTTTCCGTTTGCGTGCTGCGGTTTCGATGCCGCGGATTTTTGTGTCTGGGGTTTAGCTGCAGCAGCGCTTTCCTCAGTCTTTTTTGCCGAAGCGGAAGGCTTCGATCCGTTCTTGTAGTGTCGGGGGCCGTTTCGATGCGAGTTGTAGGGACGTTTTTTCGCATCGTTTATGCCCGGTCGCGAGGAAGCAGATACAGCTTCTTCGGACGGTGACTTCGATGTATTGTTCATTGCGAGTAAAGACGTGAATCCTTTCTAAAGTCGTGCGCCTGCCGCATAAGCCGTCAATCTCTTAGCTGCATCAGCGCTGTATTGTGTTTTTGTGATTTAGGATTTATTTGCGATGGGAATACGTGGGGATGTAAAAAAACAAATTCAAAATCTGAATCAAAATGGATTTGAAACAAAAACAGAGTATGCCTTCATCCTGCACAGTGAAAATCAATAATTCAGCGGCGGGGGCTTCGCTGCATAAAGCTGTTTTGAACTTTGACGCAGAGAAAAAATTCCGGCTGAGTGCGGGAAGGGTTGGCTGACGGGCGCAAAAAAGTCGTCAAATCGCCCGCTCTTGCTCATTTATTCTAACATAAGCGCGTCAAATGGCTGAATGGACGACATTGCCCGAAAATATATGTTCCTTCATCCAGAACAATCAATCCTGATTCATTATTCAGTTACTTTCTTTACACTTGAAGATAATGCGTATGTCGAAATGAATATTGTGCCATCAAGATAAAATATTGAAGAAATCCGGCGGAAAATGACTGAATTATGCATAAGCGCCTAAGAGAGCTTTTTGAGCAGGAGCTCTTTGCGCTTTTGCAAGAGAAGAAGGACGTTTTTTCGTAACATAACTGTTAGATCTTAGGCGGGCGGAAATATGCGAAAACAGCTTGAAGCGATGCCGAAAAATCCGCGCGCTTTGGATGCTGCAGTCGTGAGCGCACATAATGCAGAGGGAAGAAATACAAAAATCCCCATCCGTCATGAATGGGGATAGCTGGGTTGAATGTTATTCGATCGGTCCGCCGTTTTCGGGAATGCCTTTGCCGATGTGGTCGTAGTACAGCACGCCGGTCAAATGATCGATCTCGTGCTGCAGCACGATGGCGGTATAGCCGTTTGCCTGAATCACGACGTTCTGGTCAGTGAGCAGGTCGTAGGCGCGCACTTTGATGCGCTCAGCGCGCGGAACAATTCCCGGATGAGCGTCGGGTACGGAAAGGCATCCTTCGCCATCGGCAAGCCATGCCTGCTTCGCGCTTCTGGAAATGATTTTCGGATTGACAAGCGCCCATTCATGCGCATTGCCTTCTTCGTCTTCAACGACAACCGCGATCATCTTCTTGGGCTGGGCAACCTGAATCGCCGCAAGTCCAACGGCAGGGGACAGATTGCGTTTTTCGCAAAGCTCCTCATCCTGGCTGTCTTTGACATAGTTGTACATCGCGAGCAGCAGTTCGCGGTCTTCTTCCGATAAAGGAAGGGTCACGTCGGCCGAGTTTTCGCGGATTCTCGGGTCATCGTCGTGAATAATGTGATCGTTGTTAAGCACCATACTCAAAATCCCCCTGTCTAGTCATACACGGTATTCTAATGGTTTTGATCGGTCCTTTCAAACGTGTACGAAATGGCAGTACGGGCTGTGATAGAATATAGTGCATTTACTAAGGGGGATAACGGAATGAGTACTCACGCAGTTCCGCATACAAAAAAAGTGCAGGCACCGCCTGGTTCTTCCTCGAAGGACAGACGCGCCGCACCATCAAAGAAAAAATGGACATGGAGCTGGAAAAAAATGATCATGCCGATTGAAGGCAGTGATCCATGGATTACCGGCTTTACCGCTGCCCTGTTTATATTCGGCTTTATCATGGTCCTGAGCAGCCGCGTCGGCGCGACGTTTGGCGATGAACAGTCGTTTATGGGCTATATCATCCGTCAGATCATTTACACGGGTCTGGCATGGGAATTTGGCGTTGTCTTTCTTTCGCGCTGGTTCGATCCATGGAAAGAATGGTTCGACAAAAAGAAAGTGCAGTGGTTTCTGGTTGTCGCGTATACGCTCGTCCTGCTTTTTGTTGCTTTGCGAGGCGTCGGCGATGAAACAGGATCGCGAGCGTGGCTGGAAATTGCCGGCATGTCTTTGCAGCCTTCCGAATTCGGTAAAGTCTTCCTCATTGTCATGATGGCGGCTGCCGGAGGCGCTGCAGGAAGCAAGGAAAACAAAACGACCTTTCTCAAACTCTTTGCCGTTCCGCTGACAATTCTTCTTGTCAGTGCCTATTTCGTCGGCGTGGAGCAGAAAGACTTCGGTTCGCTCATCATCACCATGGGTATTGGTCTTGTCGGTCTGCTTGTCACGACCGATCCGGGGCTGCGCAAATGGCAGAAGTGGCTTGTGATTGTGTTTGTGGCGATCATTATCGTCATTCTGATCGGTGTATACTTCACCAACCTGTTTACCGACACATTCCGCAACTTTCCGCTCGTGTCGCATATCGCTCCACGAATCGACAATATGAAAGACCCGTACATTGATCCGCTCAACACCGGCTATCAGCCTGCCAATGCGCTGTATGCCATGGGCGATGCCGGTCTGTTTGGAAGAGGTCTTGGCGGATCGGTTCGAAAATACGGCTTTCTGTCGCAGTCGGAATCCGACTATATTCTCGCGATCGTCATTGAAGAAACCGGAATTCTCGGCCTTGGTCTGATCACCGTCGGCTATGGCGTTCTCTTATGGCGCTTTGCCAAGTGGGCGTGCCGGGCGACGGATTCCTATGACAAGATTCTGCTGACCTGCTCGATGGCATACTTTATGCTTCATTTCTTCATCAATGTCGGCGGCGTCAGCACGCTGATTCCGATGACAGGCGTGCCGCTGCTGATGATCTCGGCGGGCGGATCGGCGCTGATCAGCACCGGTATGGTGCTTGGCATTGCGCAAAACCGCATCGCGCATATCCGGATTCAGACCGGCGACTACGTGCCAAACAGCACGCACCGCTTCATGAAAAAGCTTCGCCGACAGGCGCGAAAACAGAAATAACATCAATTTCAACGTGTTCTTCAATGCGCATGAGCGCATTGAAGCCAGATTAAAACGCAACAGTTGAACTCCGGCTCTGCCTTTTGAGGCAAAGCCGGTTTATTATGTTACGGACTGCCTGCGAAAAACTCCTGTACCGCGTGCGTGCATATGAGAAGATTTGGGCAGATCCGTGCGAAAATACAGATACGACAGACTGCGGCATGGCGGCAGGATTTTCAGACACTTTGAAAATGCGGTTTGATGTGCGGGCGTCGGGCAGCAGCCGACAGTCTGAGCGCGAATGAATGAAACGTTTACTTTATTAGATATATATGACGGCTCAATGCAAGCCGTTGTTTGGAGGAATACAGATGACAGGAGCTTTTGCCGGATCGTTTGATCCGCCTACAAAGGGGCACGAAGATATCATCAGACGTGCAGCCGCAGTGTGCGAGAGGCTGGTGGTGCTTGTCGCCCCCAATTCACTCAAGAAAAATCTGCTGGATGAACAGACGCGTCTTGATCTGCTCAAAAAGATCACCGCCGATCTGGACAATGTCAGCGTTGCTTTGTGCACCGGGCTGACGGTGGAAGCCGCACGGGAAAACGGCGCGAATGTGCTGATCCGTTCGATGCGCAATGTCGCCGATTATGAGGGCGAAGCGGCCAACGCATGGGTCAACTCCATGCTTGAAGCGGGAATGGATACTATGTTTCTGCTTTGCGATCCGCAGTACTCTCTTCTTTCGTCTACGCATGTGCGCGAACTTCTGCGCTACAGCCAGAGCATAGAAGAGGTTGTGCCGCGTCCGGTTTTCGAGGCGCTTCAGCCCGAACTGGCGCAGAAGGCACAGTAAAACCGCATTATTCCAAATTCTTTGTACCTTCTCTGTCTATGCCGGCAAGTCCTGCAAAGCAGAAAGGTACATATCTACATATGCTCACAGACGCTCTCTATCTATACGTCATGGCGATGGCAGAGAAATCGTGGACATATGCACACGCGCCTGCGCTCATATGTAGATACGAACCGACCTGTGTGTCCAGAAGCGCGCCATGCGGCTATGCTGCTTGCGGCTGATGGTCTGCACTCAGAAAAGGAGAAGACGATGAACACTTTGACCGACTGGCTGAGAGAAAAAGGCTTCGAGCCTCAGAATCTTCAGCTCTACTACGAGGCATGCACCCATTCGTCGTATGCCAATGAACACAACACCGGAATCGACAACAACGAGCGTCTCGAATTCATCGGCGACGCCGTGCTTCAAATCTGGAGCGCTGATGCTCTCTACCATCTTCAGCCCAGACTTCATGAAGGAAAAATGACGACCATCCGCGCGCAGACCGTCTGCGAACAGACACTCGCGCGTCTCAATCTCCAGCTTGGCTGGTACAACTTCCTGCGCCTTGGCGTCGGCGAGGAAAAAAGCGGAGGACGCCAGCGTCCTTCGATTCTCGCAGACCACTTCGAAGCCTGCATCGGCGCGGTTTATCTCGATATGGGCTATGGCGCTGCAAAGAAGATTCTCGATGAATACATGAAACCGCTGATCACCGCTTCAAAACCGGAAGATGTCACCGACTTCAAAACTCAGCTTCAGGAATATGTCCAGACGGACAACCGCCAGACCATTCAGTACCGCCTGCTTGAAGAAACAGGACCAAGCAACGCGCCTGTATTCAGAATGGGCGTTTTCCTGGATGACATCTGCATGGGAGAAGGCGAAAGCTCGACCAAGAAAAAAGCGGAACAGAAAGCCGCCAAAGAGGCGCTCAGAAAGCTGGCCCACTGATGGGCGCACGCATTCTCGATCTGCTGTCGGACTGCATCGCAAAGGAATACAGCGAGCTGCTCGACAGTGCGGAATTTGCCGCGCCGCCCTGCTTTCATGCGCGCACCAGAAAGCTTGATCTGCGCGGGAAAGTGGAGCGTATTCCCTCGCATGCCGTGTCCCTTCA